>CAYGLH010000267.1:0-5373 GCA_964350535.1 uncultured Ilumatobacteraceae bacterium | reverse complement strand
GGATACATCACCGGCGCCGCCCGGGTGAACAGCCCGTACACGTTCTCCATCGAACCCGGCTCATCGGGACGCACGTCGGGCTCGGACAGCAGCGTCGCTTTCATCTCGGGGTCGCGCATCGCCCGCGCCCGCTCACCGACCGGGAGGTGGGCGAGGTGCTCGAGGTAGGTCGGCTTGCGCATGAAGGCGTGATAGGCGCTCAGCCCCGTGAGGAACCCGATCGGCCGCGACGACACCTGCGGATGCAACTGGGTGCCCGCCGCGTTGGCGACCTCGGTGCGGCGCAGGATGTCGCGCCAGAGATCGGGGTCGTAGTCCGGCGACTGCACGAGCGTGAAGGTGACCGGGCGGCCGCTCACCTGGGCGAACCGGACCATCAGGTCGTGCTCGGCCTCCTGTGTCGTCTTCTCGCCGCCGAGCGACTCGAGCTTGCCGACCGTGCCGGCGGGGATCATCTCGAACACGCCGCTGCCGACCGCCCGCATCTCCTCGGCGATGGCGAGCAGCTCCTCGTCGGCGGCGAACGTGCCGGGTACCGGCTCGCCCCAGAGGGCACGGTGGCCGACGGTGCGCGACGTGCTGAAGCCGACGGCACCGGCGCGCAGCGCTTCACCGACGATGCGGCGCATGGCGCTGAGGTCGTCGGGCGTGGCGTCCTCGTTGACCCGGCCGCGCTCGCCCATCGCGTAGAACCGCACCGCCCCGTGGGCGATCTGCGCCCCGACGTCGAGGGCGTAGCGACGGCTGTCGATGTAGTCGAGGTAGTCGGGGAAGGACTCCCACGCACCCCACTCCATCCCCTCGTGCAGCGCCGCGCCCGGGATGTCCTCGACGCCCTCCATCAGCTCGATGAGGGCAGTCTCGGTGCCCGGCACGACCGGGGCGAACCCGACCCCGCAGTTGCCCATGACGATCGTGGTGACGCCGTTGTGTGACGACGGTGCGATCTCGGTGTCCCAACTGACCTGACCGTCGTAGTGCGTGTGGACGTCGACCCAGCCGGGGGTGACGAGCGCGCCGTCGGCATCGATGGTTCGGCGGGACGCCGCCGTGATGCTCGAGTCGACCTCGACGATCCGCCCGTCGGCGACCGCCACGTCGGCGTGTACCGACGGTGCCCCCGTTCCGTCGATCACGGTTCCGTTCTTGATGACGATGTCGTACATGCGCCCTCCGTCGGTGTGAGATGCGATGCAGCACCTGCGCCGCGCAGCAATGATGGCCGATCGTCCGCCGTGGCCACGACCTGGGCGACGGTTGCGCGGCCGGTGCCGGTCAGGCCGACGATCGTCGCCGCGGGTGGCGGTGCGTCG
Organism: uncultured Ilumatobacteraceae bacterium; assembly: GCA_964350535.1. GTDB lineage: Bacteria > Actinomycetota > Acidimicrobiia > Acidimicrobiales > Ilumatobacteraceae > CAYGLH01. Next base: position 4,060 of record CAYGLH010000267.1, on the reverse strand, counting down.
ACCGGAACACCGAATTGAAGCGGGCTTCCGCCTCGTCGGTGCCGACCAGGACGAGGTCGCCCTCGGAGGGCAGCGGCTCGTCGGGCGCCGGGTTCGACACGATCGTCCCGGCGCGCTCGACGGCCACGACGTTGCAGCCCGTGCGGCGATGCACGTGTGTCTCCGCCAGCGTCCTCCCGGCGAGCTCGGTGGGGATCGGGATGCGGAACACGTTGAGCCCGTGGGCGACGAGCAGCGTCTCGTCGCCCCGGAAGTGGTTCCAGATCGCCGCCGACCCGGTGCCGGCATACGACAGCACGGCGTCGGCGCCGGCCCGGTACAAGGTGACGACGTTGCGGTCGAGGCGCGCCCTCGACACGATCCGCACGTCGGGCCGCAACCCGCGGCAGTACCGGGTGAGGTACACGTTGACGTCGTCGTCGTGGGTGGTGACGAGGATCGCTTCGGCCTTGCCGAGGCCGGCCTCGTCGAGCACCACACGGTCGGCGGCGTCGCCGGTGACGTAGTGCGCTCCGGGTCGCGTCCGCTCGGCGAGCTTCTCGACGATCGCGTACGACACGCCGACGCGATCGAAGGCGTGACCGATCGCCCGACCGACGCGTCCCCCACCGATGATCACTGCGTGCTGGTCGTCCGGGGTGGCGACCCGGTACTCCTCGTCGTACGCCGCGAGCTGATCGCCGGATCCGGCCAACAGCAGGATCGTCGACGGTTTGAGCTCGGTGTCGGCGGTGGCGATCTGGAAGTCGCCGCGCTCCCAGACGCCGACGATGCCGACGCCGAGCCGCGCCCGCAGCGCGGCGTCCGCCAGCGTCTTGCCGACGAGGTCGGTGCCGATCACCCCGGCCTCGGCGATCTGGAGTCCGGCGAACTGGCCGATCACGTGGCTACGCCCCCCGAGGTCGAGCGTGCGGGCCGCCATCTGCGCGCCGAGGATCTCGCCGAGCTGCACGATGTGCGTGGCACCGGCGAGCTCGAGGATGTCGACCGCATCGGGCGAGTTCGCCGTCGCGACGATGTCGACGTCCGGGGCGATCTCGCGCACGGTGAAGGCGATGTTGGTGTTCGTCGGATCGTTGCGGGAAGCGACGACCATCGCCGCGTCGGTGACACGCGCCTGGCGGTAGGTCTGCGGATCGTCGAGCTCGCCGACCATCACGTCGACCTCCTCGTCGTGCAAGCGGCCTGCGGTGTCGACATCGGCGACGATCACGACGTAGGGCACCCGTGCGGTCTTCGCCCGTTCGGCGAGCGCCGCCTCGACCGGCCCGAACTCGGTGAGGATGACGTGACCGGAGAGCGATGACGCCACCGCCCTCGGCGCCCGCCGCCGTTCACGGTCGGCCATCCAGGGCACGAACACGAACTGGATGAACGCGAACGGCAACAGCACGAGGAGGAACGTCGACCCGGACAGCAGGACGATGATCGAGAAGACCCGCCCGGTGTCGGACTCGAACGTGATGTCGCCGAAGCCCAGCGTGGTCATCGTCGTGATCGTCCAGTACACGCTCGTGGGCCACGAGTACGAGCGGGTCTCGCGCTCCATCAGCCAATGGAAGACCGTGCTGAACACGGCGACCATCGCGAGGAAGATGAGGGCGAGCACGAACAGCGTGCGCAGTCGGCGGCGCCGCTCGGCGCGTCGGGCCGCGCGGGCACTGCGCTCGGACAGCTGCTCCCGGTCGGTCGCCGGTTCGGCTCCTTCCCGGACCCGCTGGGCGGCCTGCGCCAGTGTCGAGCCGAGCGACTTCAGCACCGGCGAAAGACCCCCGTCATCGACCAGATGTTGGCACACGGCCACACGCTCGCCCTCGGCGCGCGACGTCGGCGCGCGACGTCGATGCTCGACGTCGACGTCAGCGTGGGGTGCGGCGGAACGCCGTCCCGACCAGCCATGCCCGCGGTGCGCTCGCTGCGCTCACCTCGTCGAGCGCAGCGGAGGCATCGTCGATGGCCGCCGCGAGCCGACCGAGCATCGCCCACCAGGTGACGACGAGCAGCGCCTCCGACATCTCCTGACGCTCCGCCGCGCAGGCGTCGACGCACGTCTCCAGCTCGTCGAGACCGTCGGGGAGCACCGGCGACGGCGGCCGATCGCCCCCGACGAGGACGTCGGCAACCGTCGCGAGTTGCGCGGCGACGGCGGCGACGCGATGGTCGACCATCTCCAACGCATCTCCGCACGCCGCTGGCGGATGATCGACGGCCGGGACCAGACCGATGACGAAGGCGCGCGTCATCGTCGCCGGCATGAGCACGCGCGCCCATGCCTGCGTGTCGATCGGTTCGCTCCCCTCGGACAGCGCAACGGCGAAGCTCGCCTCGGCTCGTCGTTGTGCCTCGACGAGCTCGGCCGCATGCGTCGAGGATCGACCATCGCCGCGGACGAACCCCGATGTGGCCTCCACTGCGACGCGGTACACCCCCGCGACGCTCGTCGCGATCGCCGCCCGAGCGCCGCGCGGCCAGAGCACGAGGCTCAGCACCGTGGCCGTGACGGCACCGGCCGTGACCGTTTCGATCCGGGCGACGGCGACCTGCCCACCGGGGTCGTCGAGCAGCTCGAAGAGCACGATGACGAGCAGCCCGAACCCTGCCTGGCCGGCGACGAAGTTGATGCCTCCCGGGAAGTACGCGGCGACGAACACGACGATCGGGAAGATGGCCCACTGCAGCCAGGCGACGTCGTCGAAGGCAACGACCAACACGACGCCGAGGGCGATGCCGACGAGGGTCCCCGCGATCGCTCCGACCGCCGTCGCGTAGGTCGAGTGCGCGCCCGAGTGCAACACGAGCAGCGTGGCGAGGACGATCCAGAAGCCGTGCTCGACCGGGAGCAGGTCGGCGACCACGACCGAGGCCGCCAGTGCGATCCCGGCCCGGATGCTGTTGCGGAGGATCACGCCGTCCGGGTCGAGCTCGGACCGCACGACACGGATGCTCCGGCGGGCACGCGAGACGAGGTCGTCGGCGGGTGCCGCGCTCCGCACCTCGGGCGCGGTCCGCAGGTCGGGTGTCCCGCTCTCGGCATCCCCGACAACGCGCGCCGCATCGACCTCGATCCACAGCACGATGTGCGACAGCGTGAGCAGTGGGATCGACCGCAGCATCGTGGCCACCCCGTCGCGCGCCCCGGCCCGTCGCGCCGCGTCGCGCTCGAGCTGCTCCCGTCGGGTCCGACGCACCCGGTCGAGCTCCAGGAGCTCGACGTCCGACGCGAGATCGACCCGACCGGTGGCGAGCATCGACGCGCTCCGCTCGAACGACGTCGCGACCAGGTCGGCAAGAGCGCTGTCGTCGGCGGTTCCCTCGGCGGCGAGGTCCTCGACGACGTCGACCGCGTGGACGAGATGTTCGACCAGGTGCACGAACGAGATGTCGCGACGCGCGGGCCCGTACGGTCGGAGCGGCGTCGCCAGCGACGCGTGCAACGCTGCTGCATCGGCCCGCACCCGGTCGAGGGCCGGGCGCTCGGTGTCCTGCTCACACAGCGCGCGTACGGCGACAGCGAGGTCGGCAGCGAGGGTTGCCGCCGCGGCATCGAGTCCGCCGCGCCGGTCGATCGGCCAGATCGTGACGGCGGCGATCAGGGCGGCCCCACAGCCGAGCACCCACCCCGCGACGCGATCGGCGACGCCGAGATCGGCGAGCGGCTCGAGCACCGAGATCGCATAGACCAGCGCGAGCGGGGTGACGTGCAGCGCCCGGTACCCGCCGAACGCAGTGGCGAACGTGGCGACGAACATCACCACGAACCCGCCGATCGCCGCGGCGAGCATCGACCACGCCAGCGCGGCGCCGAGCAGGATCATCACCAACCCACCCACGAGCGCCGAGCAGTAGGCGCCGGCCCGGCGGCGCGGCGGGCCGCCGTAGTCGGCGAACACCAGCGGGACGAAGCTGGCGAAGAACGCGTAGAGCGCGATCGTGGAGTTGTCCAGCACCTCGATTCCGAACACGACGATGAGCGGGCAGACGACGACTGCCCGACCCGCCTTGCGGAGGTTGAGATAGTCGGGTCCGTCGAAGATCGACAGCAGGCGCCCCACGGAACGAC
>CAYGLH010000266.1:0-5421 GCA_964350535.1 uncultured Ilumatobacteraceae bacterium | reverse complement strand
CCAGGTGAAGATGATCGAGATCAAGGTGTCGCAGGGCGCCAAGCCGGGCCACGGCGGCATCCTCCCGGGAGCGAAGGTGACCCAGGAGATCGCCGAGGCACGCCTCGTCCCGGCGGGCCAGGACGTGTTCTCGCCCACCTACCACAAGGCGTTCTCCAACCCGACGGAGATGATGGCGTTCATCCGCCAGCTGCGCGAGCTGTCGGGTGGCAAGCCGGTCGGGTTCAAGATCTGCATCGGCAATCCCGTGGAGTTCATGTCGATCGTCAAGGCGATGATCGCCACGGAGACCTACCCGGACTTCGTGGTGGTCGATGGCGCCGAAGGCGGCACCGGCGCCGCACCGCTCGAGTTCTCGGACTCGCTCGGTACGCCGCTGGTCGAAGGGCTGATGCTGGTGCAGAACACGCTCGTCGGCGCCGGCGTGCGGCGTCACGTCAGGCTCGGCGCCAGCGGGAAGCTGGTGTCGGCGTCGGCGATGGCGCGGGCGATGGCGCTCGGCGCCGACTGGTGCAACTCGGCGCGCGGGTTCATGTTCGCCGTCGGCTGCATCCAGTCGCAGCGCTGCCACACCAACAGGTGCCCGGTCGGGGTGACCACGCAGGATCCTCGGCTGCAGCGGGCGCTGATCGTGCCCGACAAGGCGACCAGGGTCCACCAGTTCCACCGCAACACCGTGCACGCCCTCGCCGAGATGATCGCCGCGATGGGGCTCGACCATCCGTCCCAGCTGTCGCCGTCGATGGTCGTCAAGCGCGTCGACCAGTCCGTCGTCATGGCCTACAGCGAGATCCACGAGCACTACGACGAGAACTGCCTGCTGGCGGGCGCCGCCCCCGAGCGGTTCCAACGCCTGTGGGACGTCGCCTCGCCCGACGTGTTCTCCCCGCCGCTCCCCGAGATCGTCCGCTAGCCCGCCACGGCCCGTCGGGACGCACTCGCCGGCAGCGACGGGCGCCGCGTCGCGTCAGGGCACGTACGGCAACGGGTCGATGCTGCGCCGGCGCGGTGGATCGGGCAGCACGATCGTCGACGCGACGGACAGGTCGGGTCCAACGTGGAGCAGTTCGCCCGGTTGCATCAGCCGCCAGCCGGGATCGTCGTCCATCGCCTCCGACGCCACGACCACCGCCGGGTGGTCGGCGAGCGTCTCGCTCGCGATGTCGAGGTGCCGGCCGCTCCCCTGCAGCCCGCCGCGACGGTCCCCGCCGGGGTCGCGCCGGAGCGCGAAGAGGTTGTGGTGCTCGGGGTAGCGCAGCGCCCAGAGATCGGTCGGCGTCACCAGCACGAGGTTCAGCGAGAAGAGCGGGAGGTGCTCGGCGATCCACCGTGCCGCCTCGACGATCCCACGACCGACATCACCACCGGTCCGTTCGGTGCGCTGGGTGATCAGCGCCATGAAGCGCTCCGTGTCGGTGTCGCCGTGGACCAGCCCGCGATGCGCCCCCAGCTCGGCGTCGAGCGCGTCGAGCTCCTCGAAGCCGCCGTTGTGCGCCATGATCCGCCCCGCCATCTCGAACGGATGGGTGTTGGCGGCGCTGACCCCGCCGGCGGTGGCGGCGCGGACGTGGGCGACGAAGGTGCTGGACACCGCGGTCTTCGACTCGACGATGAACTCGACGTCGGCGTAGGCCGCCTCGGGTTGCTTGTCGACGACGGGAGACCCGTCGTCGTCGAAGAAGCCGAGACCGGTGCCGTCGCGGTTCCGGCGTCCCTGGACCTGCAGGCTGTCCTCGGCGTCGAGCAGCCAGAACGTGGCGTGCACCCGTTGCGGCGCGGCGCTCAGACCGAACAGTCGACACATCGCGTCCGCCCTCAGTCCTCTGTGTCCAGCGCGTCGATGGCGTCGGGATCGGTGCGCCACGACGGCTTGCGCCACCGGTGGATGAACTGGGGCGGCACGGCGAGGACGACCACCCCACCGGCGACGATCGCCGCGTAGGCCACCGGCGACAGCGCGCTGTAGCCCGACGGTGGCGTCAGCCCGAGGACGATCGCCGAGAGCGCCGCCAGCAGCCCGATCGCGGCGATGATGGGGAGCCCGGCGATGCGGATCGGCCTGGGGACGTCGGGCTGGGTCCGCCGCAGGCGGATCGCCGAGGCGAACATGCACACGTACATCAGCATGTACAGGCTGATCGACACGTCCTGCAGCAGCGCGAAGGCGGCGGACGTGTTGGGGGAGGCGACGAACACGAGGGCGAGCACGGTCACGATCGCCCCCTGCAGCAGCAGCAACGAGATCTGGACGTCGTTGCGGTTGGTCCGCTGCAGCCCACGCGGGAGGTACCCGGCGCGGCCGACGAGCCACATGCTGCGGCTCGGGCCGTTGATCCAGGCGATCGACGCCGCGAGGGCGCCGAGCACGAGGAGCCCGGACAGCACGTTCGCCAGCCACGGCACGCCGAACCCGTCGAAGTACGCGGTGAACGCCTGTGACGCGCCGGAGGTGAGCTCGAGCGACGAGTCGGGCACCACGACCGAGATGGCGATCGAACCGAGGAGGTACAGCACGAACACCGTGGCGGCGGCGAGCAACACCGCCTTGAGGTAGCTGCGCGGCGGCCCCTTCATGTGCGCGATGTGCACGGCGTTGACCTCGAGTCCGGCGAACGCGACGAAGGTGCCGACGACGAGGGCGATGCTCGACAGGCCGTCCATCGGCGGGACCATGTCGGACACGGCGAAGGGGATCTGCGACGGCTTGGCGTCGATCAGCCAGGCGCACATCGCGACGATCAAGGCCAGCGCCGGCAGGATCGTGCCGAGCGCCAGGCCGATGTTGCTGATGCCGGTGGCGGAGCGCATCCCGCCGCTGACCACCAACGTGGCCAACCAGAACACCGCCAGCACCACCGCACACATGTAGATCCCGTTGTCCGCGAGGTCGGGACGCCCGATCGCGGTGGCCAGCGCGGCCGCCCCGAACGACAACAGCGACGGGTAGAGGGTCACGCTGTTCATGAACACGAACCACGTCGCTTGGAACCCGGCGCGATCGCCGAACGCGGAACGGACCCAGACGAAGATGCCGCCGGGGTGGCTGGTGGCGAGCTCGGCCGACACGAGCCCCACCGGGAGCAGGAACAGCATCGCCGGGAGCAGGTACACCGTGACGGCGCCGAGGCCGAAGCTGGCCGAGTCGGACAGCTGGGCGATGCTGCCGACGCTGGCGACCATCAGCATCGCCAGCGCCGGCCACACCAGCGAGGCGACCGTTCCGACCGTCGGGGTCGACGCGGTCGACGGGGCGTCGGCGCTCATCGCCCGATCACTCCCCCGCCTCGAACGGGTCGATGTCGGCGACGAGGTCGTCGTAGTCGTCGAGCACGTCGGGGCAGTAGGTCTGCACCACCAGCCGCCCGTAGGTCACCGCGTCGTCGGTGATCGACTTGCGCCGGCCGTGGGCCGGGTTGCCGAGCACGACGATGCCGGCGCCCCCGCTGCGCAGCCCGCCGCGCACCACGTCGCAGACCACCGCACCGTCGCTGCCGTACAGCGAGGCGGCCACGCCGGCGGTCAGGCGCGGGGCGACGCCGGCGGCGTTCGCCGACGCGACGAGTTGCTCGGCGCGCCCGCGCTCCTGCTCCGAGTGCTCGGCGTCGCCGCAGGCGACCGTCGCGACGGCGACGCTCGCCAGCAGCACGAGTCGACGAGCGCTGATCGCCCCGGTCACGTGCACTCCCCCACGCCTGGGACAGTAGGCGGTTCAGGATCGGTCGAGGACCGAACCCAGCAGCTGGTCACCCATCCGGGTGAAGCGCGGGTTGTCCGCGGAGTTGGCGAGGTAGAGCAGCGCGAAGTGCAACGCCCACGCCTCGCCCCTGCGCCATGTGGCGTCGTCGACCGGGAACGGACCCGCCGACGCAGCAGCGCGGAACGCGTTGCGCTGGGGCACGTCGAAGAGCATCCAGCCGATCGCCAGGTCGACGGCCGGGTCGGATGCGGTGAGGTCGCCGAAGTCCAGCACGGCACTCACCGAACCGTCGGTGACCACAACGTTCGCCGAGTGCAGGTCCCCGTGCAGCCACACGTCGGGTCCGTTCCACGGCGGCGTCTCGACCAGGTCGTCCCACCGCGCCAGCACCTCGCCGCTGCGCTCGTGGCCGAGGGCGGCGACGTTCTGCCTGACCCGCGCGTCGAGCTCGGCGATCGGCTGGCCGCGGAACGGGTTGCCGGGTGCGTCGGCCGGCGCCGGGTGGTGCAACGCGGCGACGAACGCGCCGAGCCGACGCGCCTCGGCAGCAGGATCGGTCAACATCACGTCGGCCGCCACATCGCCGTCGAACCACCGGCACACGCTCCACGACCAGGGATACCCGGCGGTGGCCGACGGTCGCCCGACGCGCAGCGGCGCCGGAACGGGCAGCGGCAGGGCGGGGGCGAGCTCGGGCAGCCATCGCTGCTCGTTGACGACGAGGTCCGCCGCCAGCTGTCGGCGCGGCAGGCGGACGAGCAACTCGTCGCCGAGCCGGAAGATCGCGTTGTCCCAACCGTTGGCGACGAGCGTCAGCGTCAGGTCGCCGAGATCGGCGTGCTGCTCGGCGAGCAGCTGCCGCACGACGTCGGCGGTGACGTCGACCTCGGCGGCGGGCATGTTCTGCGCCGCCACGCCGTCGTCATCCGTCTGCGTCGCCGGACCGCGTTCAGTCCTCGAACAGGACCAGGTCGAGCAACCTGGCGTCGTTGGAGAACACCTCGTGCGGCTTGTCGTTGGGCAGCCTCATCCCCCGCTGGAGGATGCGCATCTGCGTGTGCTGGTTGTACTCGACCAGCGTGATCGCCCACCCGTCGCGTCCGGCGCGGGCGGTTCGACCCGACCGGTGGAGGTAGTCCTTGACGTCCTTCGCCGGCTCGTAGTGGATCACGGCGCCGATGTCGTCGATGTCGATGCCGCGGGCGGCGACGTCGGTGGCGACGAGCACCGCCAGCTTGCCCTCGGCGAACTTGCGCATCACCCGCTCGCGGGACTTCTGCTGCATGTCGCCGTGCAACGGCGCAGCGTCGACACCGAGGTCCTCGAGACTCCGGGCGACCTTGTCGCAGGCGCGCTTGGTCTGGCAGAACACGGCGATCTTCGGGATGCCCTTGCTGATCGACCCGATCACCTTGTCCTTGTCCATGTGGTGCACGGCCAGGAACAGGTGGTGCATCGTGCCGACCGTGTCGGTCGCCTCGTCGATCGCGACGGTCTCGGGATCGTTCTGGTAGTGCCGGATCAGGTGGCCGACATCGCCGTCGAGCGTCGCCGAGAACAGCATCGTCTGCGTGCGCCCCGTGCAGTGCCGGAGGATCCACTCGACCTGCGGGGTGAACCCGTCGTCGGCCATGCGGTCGGCCTCGTCGAGGGTCACGATCTGCACGTCGGAGAGATCGACCTCGCCCGATTTGATGAGATCGATCAGTCGAAGCGGGGTGGCG
>CAYGLH010000265.1:0-5421 GCA_964350535.1 uncultured Ilumatobacteraceae bacterium | reverse complement strand
CAAGATCGTCCCGAACTGCAAGAAGCTCGGCCTGCTCGACCGCAACGACCAGTGGCTCCGCCGGCGGTTCGAGGAGATGGGTGTCATCCAGTTCGAGGACTGGGAGGACACCGGCGAGGAGTACATCAAGTTCGAGCTCGGCGCCGACGCCCCGGCCCCGGCCTGACCCCCGAGGCCCGAGGGCTCGACAATACAAGTAGAAGACAAGTAGCGTCGGCGGCATGGCCGCCGACTGGGACCCCGAGCAGTACGCCCGCTTCGCCGCGCAGCGCGCCCGACCATTCTGGGATCTCGCTGCGCTGCTCGCCGTGGATCGTCCGATCGAGCGGCTGGTCGATCTGGGCTGTGGGCCGGGCGACCTGACCGCCGCGCTCGCCGTGCGGCTCGATGCCGGCGATGCGCTGGGCATCGATTCCTCGCCGGCGATGCTCGACAAGGCCGCCGCGCATGCGGGCGACCGTGTCCGTTTCGAGCTCGGCGACCTGGCCGCCTGGGCGACGCCTGACGGCGTCGACGTCGTGTTCGCCAACGCCAGTCTGCAGTGGGTGCCCGACCACCGGCAGGTGCTCGAACGATGGACGGCGAGCCTCCGACCGGGAGGCCAGCTCGCCGTCCAGGTCCCGTCGAACGCGGATGCCGAGCCCTCTCTCATCGCCGCCGAGGTCGCCCGGCGCGAGCCGTTCGCGTCGGCGATGGGTGGACGCGTGCCGCCGGACGCCGTCGGGGCCAACGTGCGCCCGCCGGAGTGGTACGCCCGCACGTTGTACGAGTTGGGCTACGACGAGCAGCACGTCCACCTCCGCGTCTACGACCATGTGCTCCCGTCGACCGACGCGGTGGCGGAGTGGTTGCGGGGCACCAGCCTGACGCGGTTCTTCGACGTGCTCCCGACGGAGCTGCACGACCCCCTGGTCGACGAGTTCCGCACCGAGTTGATCTCTCGCCTCGGCGACCAGCGGCCCCACTTCTTCCCGTTCAAGCGGATCCTGATGTGGGCACGGCGGTGAGGTGCCATGTCGAGTGGGCTTGGGGAGCTCTTGTAGCAAACCGTTAGGGTCTCCTACCATAGGGGCGTGCCGTCAGTCCGCTCGCGTGCTCGGTCGACCGTCGTCGACCTGTTCTGCGCCCCCGACCACGACGAGCGGATCGCCGTGCGCACCGACGACCGCCAGGTCACGCGCCGCGAGCTCCGCGGCCTCGTCGACGCACAGCGCAGCGCGCTCGACCTCGGGCCGCGCTCCGTCGTGGTCCTGCGCGGCGACGCCTCGCTGGAGTGGGTCGTGGCATACCTCGCCCTGCTGGCCGACCGGCACGTTCCGCTCCTGGCGGGCGACCACGCCGACCGGCTGATCGATGCCTGGTCGCCTGCGGCGGTGATCTCGGCCGGTCCGGGCGGCGTCGACGTCGACCGTCGCCCCGAGGCCGTCGCCGCCGACCTGCACCCCGATCTGGCGCTGTTGCTGAGCACGTCGGGTTCGACCGGCGACCCGAAGCTGGTGCGGCTGTCCCACGAGAACCTCACATCGAACGCCCGGGCGATCGGCAACGCGCTCGGCCTGCGCCCCGACGACGTCGGCATCACGACCCTCCCACTGCACTACTGCTTCGGCCTGTCGGTGGTGCACAGCCACCTGGCGGCGGGTGCCAGCGTCGCGATGTCGGGTGCGTCGGTCGTGGACCCGTGCTTCCTCGACCAGGTGCAACGGCACGGCGTGACGAACATCGCGGGCGTCCCACACACCTACGAGCTCCTCGAGCACGCCGGCCCGGAGCGGATGCACCTGCCGTCGCTGCGACTGCTCGCCCAGGCCGGGGGCAAGCTGGCCCCACCGGCGGTCGCCCGCTGGCGTGACCGGGCGCGGTCGTGGGGTGCCGAGTTCGTCGTGATGTACGGGCAGACCGAGGCGACGGCGCGGATGGCGTACCTGCCACCGGCCCTCGCCGATCGCCATCCCGAGGCGATCGGACTCCCGATCCCGGGCGGGAGCTTCCGGCTCGCCGCGACGGACCAGGAGGCGTCGACCGACGAGGCGGTCGGTGAGCTCGTGTACGAGGGCCCGAACGTGATGCTCGGCTACGCCCGCCGCCCGACCGACCTGGCACTCGGCCGCACGATCGACGAGCTGCACACCGGCGACCTTGCCCGGTACCACCCCGACAGCGGCGTGTACGAGATCGTCGGACGCCGTTCACGCTTCATCAAACCCTTCGGCCTGCGCATCGACGTCGACGCGTTGCAGCGCGACCTCGTGGAGTTCCTCGAGTCGACCGACGTCGCCGTTGCCGGCGACGACGACGGGGTGGCCGTCGTGGCGCCGGGGTGCGACCCGCGCGCCTTGCGCGACGAGGTGCAGCACCGAACCGGGCTCCCCGCCGGCAGTGTCGCCGTGGACACCGACTCGCCGATCCCGCGAACCGAATCATCGAAACCGGACCATGCGGCGGTCACGCGCCTCGCCCGGGCGGCATCGGCCGCGGCGGCCGCGGCGGCCGATGGCGTCTCGGCCGCATCGCCAACCGACGGCGCTGCGAACATCAAGGCCGACACCGACACCGACACCGACACCGACACCGTCGCCGTCGCCCGCATCTACGGCGCTGTCCTCGGGCGCACCGCGGTGTCGGCGAACGACACCTTCGTCGGGCTCGGCGGCGACTCCCTGAGCTACGTCGAGTGCTCCTTCCGGCTCGAGTCGCTGCTGGGTCGGCTCCCCGCCGACTGGCACGTGCGACCGATACGCGAGCTCGTGCCCCGCCGCAGGAGCCGGTGGTTCGTCCCACTCGACACGACGGCCCTGCTCCGGGTCGCGGGCATCCTCGCCATCGTGGCGACGCACATGCGGCTCCATTTCTTCCCGGGTGGCGCCCACCTGATGCTCGCGGTGGTGGGCTACAACCTGAGCCGCTTCCTGCTCCCGATCGAGAGCGCTCGCGCCCGACTCGCCGCGGGCATGCGGACCACCGCCCGCGTCGCCGTGCCGACCGTGATCTGGGTGGCCGCCGGCCTGATCGTCGGCGCCAGCTTCGGTCTCGGGACGCTCTTCCTGATCAACAACTACACGGGACCGGCGTCGCATCGCGGCGACCACTGGCACTTCTGGTTCATCGAAGTGTTCGTCCACGTCACCGCAGCGGTGACGCTGCTCACGCTGATCCCGCCGCTCCGGCGCTTCGAGCGGCGCCGACCGTACACCGCCGCGCTGGGTGTGCTCGGTGTCTGTCTCCTCCTCCGGATGGAGTGGGCCTGGCTGGGTGACTGGTACAACCTCCGATATCGGACACACGGGGTCGCCTGGTTCGTGGCGCTCGGCTGGCTCGTCCACCGCTCCGACACGCGGTTGCAGCGCGTCGCCACCGCGGCGATCATCGTCGCCACGGTCCCCGGCTTCTTCCACAACGGCCAGCGGGAGTGGTTCATCGCCGGTGCGCTGTTGCTGCTGCTCGCCGCCCGCGAGATCCCGGTGCCCCGGCTCGCCGCTCGACCGTTGGTCGCGCTCGGCGCCGCCAGCATGTGGATCTACATCACCCACTTCACGTTCTGGCCGCCACTGGTCGAGGCGATGGGCGTTCGCGCCGCGTACGTCCCGACGATCGCACTCGGGGTCGCGGTGTGGGCGCTGATCGAGCACGGGCCGCGCGTGATGTCAACCCTGCCTCACCCACGACTGATGGTGCTGCGACGGGTCCCGTTAGGCTTCCGCACCCGTGGATGACCCACCGACCTCCCCACGCCACGCGCTGCGTCGAACCCTCGGGTGCGCCGCCCTCGCCGCCGGACTGGCGCTCGTCGCGGTCTCGTGCTCTGACGACGACGGCGAGACGCTGCACGTCTACAGCGGTCGCCACTACGGCATCGAGACGGCGTTCGAGCAATACATGGAGGAGACGGGCGTCGACGTCGAGTTCTTGACCGGCAACGACGCCGAGCTCCGGGAGCGGATCGCCGCCGAGGGTGACGACACCCAGGCCGACGTGTACATCACCGTCGACGCCGGCAACCTCGCCCGGGCCGCCGAGCAAGGGTTGTTCCAGCCGATCGACTCGCCCACGCTCGACGGCGCGATCCCGGCGGAGCTGAGCGATCCCGACGGCCAGTGGTACGGGCTCACCCAGCGGGCGCGCACGATCGTGTACAACCCCGAGACGATCGACGTCGCCGACGTCCCGACCACCTACGAGGAGCTGGCCGAGCCCGAGTGGGAGGGCCGCATCTGCCTGCGCAACTCCTCGAACGTGTATCAGCAGTCGCTGGTGGCGAGCCTGATCGCCCACCACGGCGAGGAGGAGGCGGCGCGCATCGTCGGCGGATGGGCCGACAACGCCGAGATCATGGGCAACGACGTGCTGATCCTCGAGGCTCTGGCCGACGGCCTGTGCGACGTGGGCGTCACGAACCACTACTACCTCGCACGGGAGCTGGCCGAGGACCCCGACTTCCCGGTTCGGGCGATCTGGGCCAACCAGGACGATCGCGGCGTGCACGTGAACGTCTCGGGCGGCGGTGTCACCGCGCACGCCGCCCACCCCGAGCTGGCGCAGGCCTTCCTCGAATGGCTGGCCACCGATGGGCAGGAGGTGCTGGTCGGGGGCAACTACGAGTTCCCCGCCAACCCCGAGGTCGCGCCGGATCCACTGCTCGTCGAGTACTTCGACGTCGAGTTCCTGCGCGATCCGCTCGACGCCGCGGCCTTCGGGGCGCTGAACCCCGACGCGGTGGCGCTGATGGACGACGTCGGCTACGGCTGACCGGCGGCCCATGACCATCGTCGAGCGACGGAGCGTCCGTCGGCCGCCGATCGGGTCGCGGCGATGGACGGCGGCGGCGGTCGCCACGGCGATCCTCGTGATCGTCCCGGTCGCCATGCTGGTGTCCAGCGTGCTGCGACCAAGCACGGACGTGTGGCGTCAACAGTGGCGGACCCGGCTGCCCGGACAGCTCGTCGACACGGCGCTCCTGCTGGGCGGTGTGGCGATCTGCACCGTCGTGCTCGGTGCCGGGCTCGCCTGGCTGGTCTCGGCCTATCGGTTCCCCGGGTCACGGGTGTTCGGATGGATGTTGATCCTGCCGCTGGCGATGCCGTCCTACATCCTCGGGTTCCTGACCGTCGCGACCTGGGGCCGCACCGGCACCGTCCAAGACCGGTGGCGGGACACGTTCGGTGCCGACGCGTGGTTCCCCGAGGTCGAGTCGCTCGGCGGCGCGATCCTCACCTTCAGCCTCGTGCTCTACCCATACGTGTACCTGCTGGCGCGCGCCGCGCTGCGCGACCAGGCGGCAGGGGCCTATCACGCGGCGCGAACGCTCGGCGCGGGCCCGACGGAGGCGGCCCGCCGGGTGGTCCTGCCGCTCGTCCGGCCGGCGATCGCCGCCGGCGCGGCGATCGTGATGATGGAGACGCTCACCGACTTCGCGACGGTCCA
>CAYGLH010000264.1:1777-5431 GCA_964350535.1 uncultured Ilumatobacteraceae bacterium | reverse complement strand
GGAAGCGCGGCTGAGCCGGCTGGAGGCACGTGTCGACGCGGGGGGAGCTCCGGCGAGCCCTGCGGCGGCACCCTCCGCGGTAACCGCTCCTGCCGAGCGCTCGCCGTCGGGGCGCGCCAAGATCGGATCGCGGGCCCGGCGGGCCGAGCCCGCCGGCGACGAGCCCGATGCGGCAGCCGCCCCGACGACCGGGCCACCCGCCGCGACAGCGTCCGCAGCGCCGACGGAGTCGCCCTCACCTCCGACGGGGTCACCCGCACCGACCCCGCCCCCGACCACGACCGGGACGCCGGCCGCCGGTGCCGATGGACCGTCCCCGAGCGACGCGCCCCCATCGGCGCCGGCGCCCGCCACCCCGCCCGCGGCGACGGCGGCGTCAGCCCCTGGATCCGATGAACCGCGGTCGTCAACTCCTGCCGCGCCGACAGCGCCCGGTGCGGGCGGTGGCGGCGCGCTCACCGCAGAGGCCTGGGCCACGGAGGTACGGCCGTCGCTGCGCAAGCTGGCCAGGCCGCTCTACGCGCCGGTCGAGTTCGTCGAGAGCGCGCCGGGTTCGGTGACGCTGGCCGCGCCCAACGAGATGCACCGGGGTCGCTGCGAGCAGGAACGGGCATCGGTCGAAGCGGCACTTGCCGAACATGCCGGGGGACCGGTCGCCCTCACGCTCGTGGTGGCCGACGATGGTCCCGGCGGTGGCGATGGTGGGGGAGGCGGCGGTGGTGGTGGCGCACCGCGGTCGGTCGCCCCGGCGAGCGTGCCCGACGCGGCCTCGCAATCCGTCCGGTCGAGTGCCGCACCCGGCGGTGCGCCTCCGGTCGGCACGGCGGGCGGGGCCGTCGCCGCGAGCGCGATCGCCGAGCCCGACGACCGCAGCGAGCCCCCGCTGGAAGCGGACGAGGACATCGACCTCGACGACCTCATCGACGCCCCACCGGAAACCGTCAAGACACCGATCGACCGGCTCGCCGAGGCTTTTCCCGGATCGGAACTGATCGAGGAGAGCGCCTGAGCGGCGGCCACCGATGGCTTCCACCTACACCGTCCCCGTCCAGACGCTGATCGACGAGCTCGGCCGGCTCCCCGGCATCGGGCCCAAGTCGGCGCAGCGCATCGCGTTCCACCTGCTGAAGGTGCCCGACGACGATGCCCTGCGACTCGCGGCGGCGATCACCGAGGCCAAGGCGAAGGTGCGGTTCTGCGAGCGCTGCTTCAACGTGGCCGAGGAAGCGCTGTGCCCGATCTGCTCCGACCCGGCGCGCGACAGTTCGCTGTTGTGCGTGGTCGAGGAGTCGCGCGACATCGTGGCGATCGAGAAGACGGGCGAGTTCAAGGGCCGCTACCACGTGCTGCTCGGAGCGATGAGCCCGCTCGAGGGCATCGGTCCCGAGCAGCTCAAGGTGCGTGAGCTGATGGCCCGTCTCGACCCCGAAGGCGTCGAAGAGGTGATCCTCGGCACCAACCCCAACATCGAGGGCGACGTCACGGCGATGTACCTCGCCCGGATGCTCAAGCCGCTCGGTCTCAACGTCACCCGCATCGCCAGCGGGCTCCCGGTCGGGGGCGACCTCGAGTACGCCGACGAGGTCACGCTCGGGCGGGCGCTCGAGGGCCGTCGCGCCGTCGACTGATCCCGCCGTTTCGGGGGCGGATCCCGGGCGGCTGGCAGCACATCGGACCCGCAAACACGCTGTTGCCCGGGGACATGCGTGCGGATCGGCGCCGGATCAGACCGGGAAAAATGACTGGGGCACCATCTGTCCGAATCGGTAGCGGGCGGACGGGCCGATTCGTGTCGATGGTGCCCCAGATCTGGTGAGCCGGGCTGTTCGCTCGGCTGCGATGTGTTGTTGCAAACACATTACAAACCGCCGCGGCGTGATTCAACTCACTCGCGAAGATTTCATCTCGAACGACACTTTCGCATCGGTCGTGACGAGCCGGATCGCCGGGGGCGGTCAGGCCGTGGTCGTCAGACGGTGCGCAGGATCGCCGCGTCGCCCTGGCCGCCACCGCCGCAGAGCGCGGCGGCGCCGATCCCGCCGCCACGCCGCTTGAGCTCGTGGAGGAGGGTGAGCGCCAGACGGTTGCCACTCATCCCGATCGGGTGGCCGAGGGCGATCGCCCCGCCGTTGACGTTGACCGTGTCGGGGTCGATGCCGAGTTCGCGCACCGATGCGATGCCCACCGCGGCGAAGGCCTCGTTGATCTCGAACAGATCGAGGTCGGCCACGGCGACGCCGGCCTTCTGGGCGGCCTGCAGGATCGCCTGGCTGGGCTGGTGCAGCAGCGACGCGCTGTCCGGTCCGGCGACCATGCCATAGGACACGAACTCGCCGAGCGGCTCGACGCCGCGCCGTTCGGCCTCCGCAGGTGACATCACCACGAGGGCGCTCGCGCCGTCGGACAGCTGCGATGCGTTGCCGGCGGTGATCGTGCCGTCCTTGTCGAAGGCGGCCCGCAGCGAGCCGAGGCTCTCGGCCGTGGTGCCCGGGCGGACACCCTCGTCGTGCTCGACGAGGATCGGGTCGCCCTTGCGCTGCGGCACCTCGACCGGAGCGATCTCGTCGGCGAGGCGCCCGTCCTTGATGGCGTTGGCGGCCAGCTCGTTGGAGCGGGCGGCGAACTCGTCCTGTTCGGCGCGGCTGATCGAGTCGCCGGTGTAGCGATCGGTGCCGAGGCCCATCAGGCAGGCGTCGAACGCGCACCACAGTCCGTCCTTGATGATCGCGTCGGCGAGCTCGGTGTTGCCGTAGCGGAACCCGCTCCGGGCGCCCTCGGCGATGTAGGGCGCATTGGTCATCGACTCCATGCCACCGGCGACGACGATGTCCGCCTCACCGGCGGCGATCATCTGGTTGGCGAGGTAGATCGTGTTGAGGCCGGACAGGCAGACCTTGTTGACGTTGACGGACGGCACGCTCATCGGGATGCCGGCCTTCACCGCGGCCTGGCGGCTGGGCACCTGACCCTGGCCGGCCATCAGCACCTGGCCCATGATCACGTGCTGCACCTCGTCGGGTGCGACGCCGGCGCGTTCGAGCGCGGCGGAGATGGCGAGGCCGCCGAGGTCGGCGGCCGAGAACGATGAGAGGGCGCCACTCATCTTCCCGATCGGGGTGCGTGCGCCGGCAGCGATGATGGAGGTCATGGCCCGAGGTTACTCACCGGTAGCCGGGCGGCGAAAGGCGGGCGTCAGCTCTCGATGGCACCCGGGCGGGTGGACGAGACCGAGTACTCGAGGTCCTCGACGAGCTCGAACGGCAACACGTGCGACGAGTCGCCGTCGACGAACTCGATCTCACCCGGGAACGCTCGGCGCTTCCACGTGACGCGGTACACGAGGTGCTCGCCGGGGCCGGCGGTGAACGTGGCCTTGTACGACTTGGTGATCTCGCGTTCCTCGGTGGCCGTGTTGACCCGCGAGGCCTCGGCCTTGATGTGGCCGGTGATCACGCTCAGGGCGGTCACGCCGAGCTGTCCGCCGACCGTGCGCTCGTCGGCGAAGGACAACCCACCGCGCAGTGTGAATCGCACCTCGGTCTCGACGGTGAGCTCCTTCTGGCCGGCGGTGTTGTCGACCGGGAACTCGTCGGTGGCCACGGTCTCCATCACCGGGTCGGCGAGCTCGAGACGGCGCACCTCGACACCCTCGAC
>CAYGLH010000264.1:0-1677 GCA_964350535.1 uncultured Ilumatobacteraceae bacterium | reverse complement strand
GGAGGCGCCCAGGCCGACGTGGGTGACGGCCGCTCGAACGCGTCGCGGGCGCGATCGAGGAGACCGCCGAGCGACGAACCGGCCGCATCGGGGTCGGCCAGCAGCCCGAAGAACCGCTCGACGTTGGCCCGGTTCTTGCCCATGTCGGACAGCTGGAACTTGGTCCACGACTGGCTCTCGCAGGTCACGGCGCCGTCGCGGACGGTCACGACCATCGTCTCGCCGCCACCGCGCATCGTGAGCCACGACGTGCGGGCGACGATCACCCCGGTGCCGACGTCGGCGGACTTGACCTTCCACCCGATCCGCCCGACGGTCTCAGAGGCAGCACCGAAGAGCTCGTCGCGCGTTCCTGCCCACTGCCGCGTCTCCCGATAATCCGTCGCCACCGTCGGCACGCTAGTGGAGGCCGAACGGGCGACCGTCGAGCGGGCGCGACGCGCGATCATCGGCTGGTGACAACGAGGCGGTTGTGTGTGTTCTGCGGGTCGAGCCCGGGCTCGGACCCGGCGTTCCGGTCGACGGCGCGGCAGCTCGGCGAGGCGATCGGCGCCGGCGGGCACGAGTTGGTGTACGGGGGAGGGCACGTCGGTCTGATGGGCGTCGTGGCGGACGCGGCCCTCGCCGGCGGCGGTTCGGTGACCGGCGTGATGACCGAGCAACTCGTCGCGCTGGAGGTGGCCCACGAGGGCCTGACGGCGCTCGACGTCCAGCCGAGCATGCATCACCGCAAGGCGCGGATGGCCGAGCTCTCCGATGCGGCGATCGTGCTCCCCGGAGGGTTCGGCACGATCGAGGAGGCGTTCGAGCTGCTGACCTGGAACCAACTCGGGATCGTGTCGATGCCGGTCGTGTTCCTCGACGTGCTGGGCTTCTTCGGGCCCTTGTTCGAGTTCCTCGAGGGGGCGGTCGGTGCGGGGTTCATGACCGATGCCCACGGGCGTCTGCCGCGACGGACCGAGAGCGTCGCCGATGCGGTCGATCTCGCGTGCGCCGCGGCGCAGCCGTACACCCCGAAGTGGCACCACGGCTGAAGGGCCGGCCGCATCGTCCCGACGAGCGCGGAGTGCGCCGTTCGATTTCGGATCGCGAGGCTACCCGTCGGTAAGTTGTGCGCCCATGGAGCAGATCCTCGAGGCCATCCAGTCCGGCGCGAGCGGTGAGGACATCGCCAACCTCCCGATCCCGGAGAGCTACCGCGCCGCCTTCGTCAAGCGCGACGAGGTCGACATGTTCGAGGGCGTGGAGTCGTGGGACAAGGATCCGCGGAAGTCCCTCCACGTCGACCAGGTCGCCACGCCCGAGCTGGCGCCCGACGAGGTGTATCTCGCCGTGATGGCGTCGGCGATCAACTTCAACACCGTGTGGACGTCGATCTTCGAGCCGCTCCCGACCTTCGGGTTCCTCGACCGCCTCGGCCGTGAGAGCGAGTGGGCGAAGCGCCACGCCCTGCCGTACCACATCGTCGGTTCCGACGCGTCGGGTGTCGTGCTCCAGGTCGGGTCGGCGGTCCGCAACTGGAAGCCGGGCGACCGCGTCACGATCCACTGCAACTACGTCGACGACCAGGACCCCACCGCCCACGACGACTCGATGCTCGCGGCGAACCAGCGGATCTGGGGCTTCGAGACGAACTTCGGCGGACTCGCCGACCTGTCGATCGTGAAGGCGAACCAG
>CAYGLH010000263.1:0-5440 GCA_964350535.1 uncultured Ilumatobacteraceae bacterium | reverse complement strand
CGGTCGGATTGGCCTTCCCGGTCCCGGCGATGTCGGGCGCCGAGCCGTGCACCGGCTCGAACATCGACGGACCGGTGCGCGCCGGGTTGAGGTTGGCCGACGACGCCAGCCCGATGCCGCCCGACACCGCGCCCCCGAGGTCGGTGAGGATGTCGCCGAACAGGTTGTCGGTGACGATCACGTCGTAGCGCTGGGGGTCCTGCACGAAGTAGATGCACGCGGCGTCGACGTGGTTGTACGCCGTCTCGATGTCGGGGTACTCGGCCGCGACCTCGTCGAACGTGCGCTGCCAGAGCCCGCCGGCGAACATCAGCACGTTCGTCTTGTGCACCAGCGTGAGGTGCTTGCGCGGCCGGGTCGACGCCAGCTCGAACGCGTACCGGATGCACCGCTCGACGCCGAGCCGGGTGTTGACCGAACCCTGCGTGGCGACCTCGTTCGGCGTGCCGGTGCGCAGGCTGCCGCCCTCCCCGACGTAGGGCCCCTCGGTGTTCTCCCGGATCACGACGAAGTCGTGGGGCGTGTCCGACCCGGGGGCGCTCCCCACGAACGGCCGCTGGTTCACGAACAGGTCGAGGTCGAAGCGCATCTTCAGCAGCAGCCCACGCTCGATCACCCCGGGCGGCACCTCGGGCGTCCCGACCGCGCCGAGCAGGATGCAGTCGAACCGGCGCAGTTCTTCCAGCGTGTCGTCGGACAGGATCTCGCCGTCGCGGAGGTACCGGGTACCACCGAGATCGAAGTCCGTCGTGTCGATGTCGACACCCGCGGCCCGGACGACCTTGACCGCCTCGGCGGTCACCTCCGGCCCGATCCCGTCGCCGCCGATCACTGCGATGCTGTGCGTCATAGGCCGCGCAGGTTACGACAGCACGGCCCCGGGCCACCAGACGACACCGCACCGCACCTGCCTGGATAGCCTTTCCCGACCATGACCGCGCAGAAGTTGTCACGAGCGGCCTACGACCGCCTGAAGGCCGAGTTCGACGATCTGACCACCCGAGGACGCATCGAGGTGGCGAACAAGATCGAACGCGCCCGAGAGGAGGGCGACCTCCGGGAGAACGCCGGCTACCACGCGGCGAAGGACGAGCAGGGGCACATGGAGGGCCGCATCCGCCAGCTCGAGCACCTCCTCGAGAACTCCGAGGTCATCGACGACCCGATCCTCGTCTACACGGTGCTCTACGAGGGCGACTCGGAGGACATGGCCGAGCACTACGTCATCGGCAACATGGAAGAAGAGGTCGACGGCGCCGACGTCATCAGCGCGACATCGCCGCTCGGGCAGGCACTCGTCGACTCGAACGCCGGCGACACCGTCACCTACGACGCCCCCAACGGGCAGCTCACCGTCACCGTCCTGAAGGTCGAACCCACCTGAGCAACGACGCGTCGCGTCCATCGGCCGAGATCCCGATCCCGCGGTTGCCCCCGGCCCGGTTCGTCGACCTGGGCGAGCGCGGCCATCTCCTCGTCCGCGACGTGGGCCACCGCCCGAGCGACGCCGACCGGCCCGTCGTCATCCTCCTCCACGGCTGGACGGCGACCGCCGATCTCAACTTCTTCACCTGCTACGACGCTCTCGCCGCCGACCATCGCGTCGTGGCCTTCGACCATCGCGGACACGGCACGGGCCTGCGAACGACGGGACGGTTCTCGCTCGAGGACTGCGCCGACGACGCTGCAGCCGTCGCCGAAGCGCTCGACATCGACCGGTTCGTCGCGGTCGGGTACTCGATGGGCGGCGCGATCGCCCAGCTCACGTGGAAGCGGCACCCCGACCGGGTCCGCGGCCTCGTCCTCGGGGCCACCGCGGCCGCGTTCAGCGACCACAAGGAGGAGCGTCGCGGCTTCCGCGGGCTGTCCGGGCTCGCCACGCTCGCCCGCTACACGCCCGACTCGATGCGCCACTGGCTGACCGAGCAGCTCTACCTGCAGCGCAAGTCGGGCAAGTGGGAGCCCTGGGCGATGCAGGAGGCGGCGAGCCACGACTGGCGGATGGTCCTCGAGGCCGGGTCGGCGATCGGGTCGTTCTCGTCGCGCGACTGGCTCGAGGAGGTGGACGTTCCGACGTCGGTGATCCTCACGATGGCCGACAACGTGGTGCCGTTGGCCCGCCAGGCCGAACTGCACGCCCGCATCCCGGCCGCCAAGGCGTTCCGCGTCGACGGCGCCCACGACGCCATCGTCGCCAATGCGGACCACTTCGTGCCGGCCCTGTTGGCGGCGGTCGAGTCGGTCGAGGTCCGGAGCAGGTGACGGTTCGGCCCGACCGGGCGCCGGTAGCGTGCCCGGTCACTATGCGCAGGACCATCACCCTCGCCGCCGCGGCCCTGCTGACGCTCGCCGCGTGCGGTTCCGACGACGACTCGAGCGATGACACCGTCGCGACCGAAGCGACCGGCGACGAGGCCTCGACGGACGACACCGCGGCCGACGGCGACGCGGCAGACGACCCGACGCCCGATGAGGAGACGGCGGAGGAGGCGGTGACGAGCGCCGACAAGCCCGACGTCGAGATCCCGGCGGAGATCCCCACCGAGCTCGTCCGGACGGTGCTCATCGAGGGGTCCGGCGACGCGGCCGAGGAGGGCGACACGGTGATCGTCGACTACGTCGGCGTGCGCAGCAGCGACGGCGTCGAGTTCGACAACAGCTACGACCGCGGCGAGCCGTTCCCGGTCACGCTCGGGTCCGGCAGCGTGATCCAGGGATGGGAGGACGGCCTCGTGGGCGCCCAGGTGGGCGAGCGGGTGCAGCTCGACATCCCGGGCGACCTCGCGTACGGCGACCAGGCGCGCGGGGAACTGATCGGCGCCGATGAAGCGCTGACGTTCGTGATCGACGTCCACGCCGTCGTCCCGGCGACCGACGCCGCCGAGCAGCCCACCGAGGCCGGCGTCCCGGCGTCCGAGGGCGCCACCGAGCTCACCACCGTCGACCTCGTCGACGGCGAGGGGCCCACGCTCGAGGCCGGGGACACTGCGGTGCTCCACCTGGTGCTGTTCCGCGGCGACAACCTCGTCGCCATCGACACCACCTGGGACACCGAGCCGATCCAGATCCCGATCGTCGACGGCCAGTTCCCGGCGATCGTGGAGGGCATGGTCGGCATGCAGGTCGGCGGCCGACGGGCGATCATCGCGCCGCCGGACATGGCCTTCGGCGAGGAGGGCAACCCTCAGATGGGCCTCCCTGCGGGTACGGACACGATCCTCGTGGTCGACCTGCTCGGGGTGTACTGACCCGCCGACGCCCTCCGGTCCTGCACTTCCTCGCGCTGCGCGCGACGGCCCGGGCAGCGAACCGTCGCTGCGTTGCGTCAGGTGCCGACGAGGTCGAGCCCGATGTCGAGCACGGGCGCGGAGTGCGTCAACTGTCCGACGGCGATGTAGTCGACGCCGGTCTCGCCGACCAGACGCGCCGAATCGAGCGTGAGGCCGCCGCTGGCCTCGATCCGGACGCTCGGCGCCCGTTCGTCGCGGAGCGCGACGGCGGCCCGCATCTCGTCGGGCGTGAAGTTGTCGATCAGCACCTCGTCGGCACCGACGTCGAACGCGACGGCGAGATCCGCCAGCGTGTCGACCTCGATCTCGATCGGCACCTCGGTGCCCGCGCGCACCCGGGCGAACGCTGCCGCGACGCCCCCCGCCGCGGCGACGTGATTGTCCTTGACCAGCGCCATGTCGAACAGGCCCATCCGGTGGTTGGCGCCGCCCCCGCAGCGCACCGCGTACTTCTCCAGCGTGCGCAGACCGGGCGTGGTCTTGCGCGTGTCGCGCACCACCGCGCCCGTGCCCTCCAGCTCGTCGGCCCACCGACGGGTGAGCGTGGCCACCCCGGACAGGTGACCGAGGAAGTTCAGCGCCGTCCGCTCGGCGGTGAGGAGGCGGCGCGTCGGTGCGGCGGCGACGGCGACATCGTCACCCGGCCCGACGCGCTGGCCGTCCCCCCGGACGGTCTCGAACGTGGTGTCGTCGGCGCCACACACGAGCTCCACGACGGCGCGGGCGACGACCAGCCCGGCGACGACGCCGTCGGCGCGGGCCCGGAACGTCGCCTGGCTCCGATGATCCGCAGGGATCGTCGCCACCGACGTGACGTCGACGCCACCGCGCAGGTCCTCGTCGAGCGCTGCGACGACGAGCCGGAGCACCTCGTCGGGGTCCAGCCCCGCCGCCCCGAGCTCGGCGACGGTTGCGTCGGACAGTGCCGCTCCCTCGAACATCGGCCGGAGCCTACGACCCCCGCTCGGTGACCGCTCGGGTCAGCGTCCGTGCGGGCGTTCGGTGACGGCGAAGGTGTCGCCGTCGATCGTGAGGTCGAGGTGCAGCTGCCACCGATCGGCGGTCGCAGGATGGTCGCTGCGCCGATGACAGCCGCGGCTCTCCTCGCGGAGCTCGGCGGCACGGACGACCGCCGCCGCCACCGTCAGCAGGTTGGTCGTCTCCCACGACGCCCGCGTGGGCTCGATGCGCGCAGTGTCGGGGGTCATCGCCGCATCGACCGCGGCGCGGGCGCGAGCGAGGCCGTCGGCCGATCGTTCGACGCCGACCTCGCGAGACATCGACGCCCGGACCGTGGCGAGACCGGACGGCGCGGCGAGACCGGACGGTGTCGGCTCGCGCACCTGGTCGGGCTCCACGTGATCGGGCACCTCCCAGGCGAGGTCGCGGCCCACCCGGGTACCGGCCACGATCGACTCGGTCAGGCTGTTCGACGCCAGACGATTCGCACCGTGCACGCCGGTGGCGGCGACCTCACCGACCGCGAAGAGCCCCGGCATCGCCGTGCGTCCGTCGAGCGACGCCCGCACGCCGCCGCACGCATAGTGGGCGGCGGGGGCGACCGGGATCCGGTCGCGTGCCGGATCGACACCGATCGCCCGACACGCGTCGGTGATCGACGGGAAGCGGTCGTAGAAGCCTTCGCCCAGGTGCGTGGCGTCGAGGAACACGTGGTCGCCGATGCCGCCCGGCGACGCGGCCATCCGCCGACTGATCGCCGACGCCACCACGTCGCGCGGCGCCAGGTCCGCCAGCGCGTGCTCGCCCAGCATCACCCGATCGCCCGCGCCGTCGTACAGCAGCGCGCCCTCACCCCGGACCGCCTCGGACACGAGGGCCTGTTGCCCGGACGCGTCGAGCCCGGTCCACAGCACGGTCGGATGGAACTGGACGAACTCGAGATCGGACGCCGGCAGGCCGGCGCGCAGCGCCAGCGCGAGCCCATCGCCGGTCACCGCCGGCGGGTTGGACGTCGACGCGAACACCTGACCAAAGCCGCCGCTCGCGAGAACCACCGCGCGGGCGGTGATCACGCCGACGTCGACGACGCCGCCGCGGCCGTCGAGGCGACCGACCACGAGCCCGGCAGCCTGCCGCTCGCCCGCGGGCCCGACGCCGGTGAGCAGGTCGAGCGCGAAGGCGTGGTTCAT
>CAYGLH010000262.1:0-5481 GCA_964350535.1 uncultured Ilumatobacteraceae bacterium | reverse complement strand
TCAGCTCGTCGGGCAACAGCACGGCGAACGGCTCGGCGCCGACGGCGTCGCGGGCGCAGCCGACGGCGTGACCGAGACCGCGCGGTTCGTCCTGGTAGACGATGCTGACCCGCCAGTCGCGGCCGATCTCGCGCACGCGCTCGGCGATCTGCTCCTTGCCGGACTCCTCCAACCTGGCGACGAGGTCGGGACTCGGCGCGAAGTATGCCTCCACCGCCGGTTTCGCCCGGTTGCTGACGACCACGATGTGGTCGATCCCCGCCCCGAGGGCTTCGTCGATGACGACTTGGATCGCCGGCCGGTCCCCGATCGGGAACAGCTCCTTCGGTGTGGCCTTCGTGGCCGGGAGGAAGCGGGTCCCGAGTCCTGCGGCGGGAATGACTGCACTGCGCACCTGCACGATCGGGACGATAGCTTTTTGAGTTCGATGCCCACCTACGTCTACAAGTTCGTCGACACCGGAGAGACGATCGAGGTCCAGCAGTCGTTCACGGACGACACGCTCACCGAGGCGACCCACCCGGAGACCGGCGAGGTCATGCCCGTCAAGAAGGTGTTCCAGCCCGTCGGTGTCACGTTCAAGGGCAGCGGCTTCTTCAAGACCGACAACCGGGGCAAGTCCTCGGCGACCTCAGCCAGCACCTCGAACGGGTCGAAGAGCTCGGGCGACAGCACGGGCTCGAGCAGCTCGGGCGACTCGAAGTCCAGCTCGTCGTCCGACAGCTCGGGGTCCGGGTCGGCGTCCGCGTCGAGCTCCAGCTCGTCGGACTGAGCCATCGCGGGGACGTGACGGTGCTCGTCCCACTCGCCGACCGTGCCTCTGAGCTCGGCGCCGAGGTCGGGGTGTTCGGCGGATCCGGGTTCTACGAGTTCCTCGACGACATCGAAGAGGTCACCCTCACCACCCCGTTCGGCGACCCGGCGGCACCGGTGGCCGTCGGCGACGTCGGTGGTCGGCGGGTCGCGTTCCTGGCCCGACACGGCCGCCACCACGAGTTCGCCGCCCACCGCGTCCCGTACCGGGCCAACGTGTGGGCGCTCGCCTCGCTCGGCGTGCGGTCGATCGTCGCACCGTGTTCGGTCGGGTCGCTGCAGCCGCACCTCCATCCGGGGCACTTCGTCGTGCTCGACCAGCTGGTCGACCGCACGTTCGGGCGCGACGCCACGTTCCACGACGTCGGCAGCGGCGACGGGTTGCCGGGCTCGGACGGCCCCGTGCACCACGAGTCGTTCGCCGACCCCTACGACGCCGACCTCCGACGCACGTTGCTCGCCGCGGCCGGCCAGCACCCCGACCTCACCGTGCACGACGGCGGCACGATGGTGGTGATCAACGGTCCCCGGTTCTCCACCCGTGCCGAGAGCCAGTGGTACGCACGGATGGGTTGGGACGTCGTCAACATGACCGGCGCGCCCGAAGCCGTGCTCGCCGCGGAGGCCGGGCTCCGGTACGCCGGCATCGCCCTCGTCACCGACTACGACGCCGGCGTCGACGGGCACGAACCCGTCACGCTGGAGACGGTGATGGCGACGCTGCGCGAGAACATCGACAACGTGCGCCGCCTGATCTCGAGCGCGGTCCACGGCGTCGACACCGCCGAGTAGCCTCGGTCCGACCGGCTCCCCCCTGCGTCCTGCGCGCTGCGCCGACCCCGGGAGTCGAACCATGTCGAGCCTGTTCGCTCGTGTGCGGATCCATGTCGCCCGCCACCCCGCCATCAGATGGGCCGCGGTCGCGGCGCTCACCGCCGTGACGGCGGCGGTCGTCACCGCCCGCCTCGACGCCGCCGAGGCCGAGCGCCGCACCTGGGGCGACACCTCGAGCGTGCTCGTGGCGACGGCCGACCACCGCCCGGGCGATCCGGTCCGGGCGCGGCGGGAGGACCGACCGGTGGCGGTCGTGCCGCACGGCGCGCTCGACGAGATCCCCGCCGGCGCCACGACACGACAGTTCGTGGCCGCGGGCGCCGTGCTCGAACCGGCCGACGTCGGCACCGACAGCGGGCCCGCCGCGCAGGCTCGCCCCGGCGAGGCGGTGGTCGCGGTCCACGCCGGCGACGCGACCGCGGCCGATCGCGGGCTGGCGGTCGACGTGGTCGCCGACGGGGTCGTGCTGGCCCACGACGGCACGATCGTGGCGGTCGGCGGCGACATGGTGCACGTCGCCGTCGACCGACGCGCTGCGCCGGCGATCGCGGCAGCTGCGCTCGTCGGCTCCGCCGCGGTCGTCTACCTGCCCTGACGTCCGCCCGCGAACGGCCCAGCGGTCCGGCGGTCTGGCAGTCTGGCGGTCAGCGGATGCCGGTGGCCATGATCACGAAGATCGCCACGCCGAGCACGATGCGGTAGATCACGAAGGGCATCATGCTGTGCGTCCGCACGATGGCCAGCGTGCCCCACACCGCGATCCACCCGGAGATGCCGGAGGTGACGATCCCGACCAGCATCGGCACCAGCAGACCGTCGGGGATGCCGTCGGCGACGAGGCCACCCAGCTTGAACACGACGGCGCCGCCGATCACCGGCAGCGACATCAGGAAGCTGATCCGCACCGCCGCATCGCGGCTGAACCCCAGGCCGCGGGCGGCCGTCATCGTGATGCCCGACCTCGACGTGCCCGGGTTGAGCGCGAGCGTCTGGGCGGCGCCGACGAGGAGGGCATCGCGCACGTCGAGGTCGTCGACCTGCTTGCGCTGCGGCAGACGGTCGGCGATGGCCAGCAGGATGCCGAAGATGATCAGCGAGGCGGCGATGATCCCCGGCGTCCCCAGGCGCTCGTCGATCGTGTCCTCGAACAGGAACCCGACGACGACGGCGGGGATCGTCGCGAGGACGAACAGCCAGGCCAGCCGGCCCTCCGTGGTGGTCGGCCGCTCGCGGTGCACCACCATGCCGACGCCGTCGCGCACGTAGGTGGTGACGTCGCTCCAGAAGTAGCCGAGCACCGCCACGAACGTGCCGAGGTGGAGGGCGACGTCGAACGTCTTCTGCACGGACTCGTCGTCGAAGTCGTCCCACCCGAACAGCCACGGCACCAGCTGCAGGTGCCCGCTCGAGGAGATCGGGAGGAACTCGGTGAACCCCTGCACGAGGCCGAGGACGATGGCGTGGAAGATCGGCATCGAGGTGGCGGTCTATCGGCTGGACGACACCGACGGCACGATGCGCGGCGACCAGGGCCGGGGCTCGTCCCAGTGATGGCCGACCGGGGTCCCGGCGCGAAGCGCACCGAGGAACGACGCGGCGTCGTGGAAGTCGGGCATCTCGACGTACGCCGCACCCAACGCCAGCGGCACGTGGGCATCGCTGCCGGCGCCGTGGGCCAACCCGAATTCGTCGGCGAACTCGGCGGCGCGGCGGTTGAGACTGTCGAGCGACGTCTTGGCGTTGATCACCTCGACCGCATCGATCAGCGCCGACTCCGCCAGCTCGTACAGCGCGGACTCGGCGAGGTTGCGGCGCATCGGGTCGAACGGGTGCGGGATGTACACCAGCCCGCCTTGATCGCGGATCCGCTGGGCCGCCTCCACGTGGCCGATGCCCATCGGCACCCGCTCGGTGAGGAACAGCCCGATGATCTCGCCGGAGGCCGTGCGCAGCTCCTCGCCGATCACGACCCGGCACGGCAGGTGGTCGGCGAGCTCCTCGGCGCCGGCGACCGCGTTGTGATCGGTGATGCACAGCACGTCGAGCGCGCACTCGGTGAGCGACTCGACCAGTTCGTCGGGTGTGGTGGTGGAGTCGCCGCTCCACATCGTGTGCGAGTGCATGTCGACGCGCACGGTTCCGGCGGGCCGAACCGCGGTGAGGTGCGGATGCCGCTGCGTCGCCGCGACGGCCGGACCGGTCACGTCCGGGTCACTCCCCCGACATGGTGATGTCGTGGACGACGAGGCTCACGCCGGCGGCGCGCATCGGCAGCCAGTCGATGTCGCCGCCGACCTCGGCGACGTCGAGCAGCATCTTCTGCAACGTCGAGGCGATCGTGAACTCGCGCACCGGAGCGCCGAGCTCGCCACCGGAGATCATCAGCCCCGCCGCACCGGTGGAGAAGTCGCCACTGATCGGGTTCACCCCCGAGTGCAGCCCCTGCACCTGCTGCACCAGCAGGCCGTGTTCGACGTCGGCGATCAGCTCGGCCTGGCTGCGGGTGCCCGGCACGAGCGACAGCGCGAGGCAGCCGACGCCGGGCGTGCCGGCGAAGCCGCCGCGCGTGGCGTTGCCGGTGGACGTCGTGCCGGCGCGTCGGGCCGAGTACGAGTTGTGCACGAACTGCTGGAGCACCCCGCCCTCGATCAGCGTGTTACGCCGTGCGGCGAGCCCTTCGCCGTCGACGTCGGTGGCGGTGTAGGCGCGCGGGTTCGTGGGGTCGTCGATCAGCGTGACCGACGGCGCGGCGACCTTCTCGCCGAGCCGCTCGCGGAAGAGTGAACGCCCCTTCACGACGGCCTCGCCGTTGAGCGTGGAGGAGATCACGCCGAGGAACTGGGCCGTGACGAACGGGTCGAGCACGACGGTGAGCCGGGTGCTCGCCGGCTTGGTCGCGCCGAGCAACCGGGTGGCGCGCTCGGCGGCCTCCCGGGCGGCCTTGTCGAGGTCGAAGTCGCCGGGCTGCTGACCGACCGAGAAGCCGAACCCGGTCTGGGTCTCGGTCTCGCCGCCGCGATCCTCGTCGGCCAGCGTGGACACCGAGACGTAGCAGCCGTTCTCGCGCCCGGCCTGTCGGACGCCGGTGCTGCTGGCGACCGCGGCCTCGCCCCAGGCGTCGGCGTAGTTGGCGTCGTCGACGCGGATCCGCGGATCGGTTGCTGCCGTGCGACGCTCGAGGTCTTTGGCGAGCTCGATCTTGCCGTCGGTGCCGAAGGCGGCGAGGGCATCGCTCCACAACACCTGCTCGGTCGGGTCGACGCCGTCGGGCTCGGCGAGCGCGGCGTACTCGTCGACCGTGCCGAACCGCACGTTGTCGCGCGCCTCGTCGAGCACCTCGGCGATGGCGCCCTCGTCGAGGGTCGCCGCGTAGGCGAAGCCGGTGCGACCCTCGCGGATCACCCGGATGCCGACACCCTCGCTCTCGGCCGACACGAAGTGTTCGACCTCGCCCTCGTAGATGCGCACCTCGGTCTCGCCGCCGCGCGTGACGAAGGCTTCCACCTGCTCACCCGCCGTGGCCTGGTCGACCACCCGCTCGGCGATGGCCAGCAGCTGGTCACTCATCCCCCGACCTCCTGTGGTGCGAGGTCGGTGGTGCGAGGCAGCGATCCGCCAGGGAGCGGGCGGCCACCTGCGGCCTGGCTGGCCGGAGAACGCGAGGACGACTCATGCGGCGGTGCCTCCGACGGTGAGCGCCTTGACGCGCAGGGTCGGCTGCCCGTCGCCGACGGGCACGCCCTGTCCGTCCTTGCCGCACGTGCCGGGGTTGCCCATCGCGAAGTCGTTGCCGAGCATGTCGATGTCCTGCAGCACCTTCGGGCCGTTGCCGAT
>CAYGLH010000261.1:2544-5497 GCA_964350535.1 uncultured Ilumatobacteraceae bacterium | reverse complement strand
GTGATCCGGCTGTGGCCGGACGGTCCGCCACCGACGACGATCCACGGGATGCCGGCCGAGGTCGCCTACGAGGTGACGAGCGGCGTGGCGACCGGGATGACCTTCTTCCGGAACATCTCCGACCCGACGCTGACGGTGTTCGGACCGGCCCCAGGGGCCGGCAACGGGACCGGGATCATCGTCGTGCCGGGCGGCGGCTGGACGATCAACGCCTGGGGTCACGAGGGTCTCGACGTCGCGACGTGGCTGAGCGGGCTGGGCTACACCGTGTTCGTCCTGAAGTACCGGCTGCAGGCGTCACCCGCCGATGCGGCGGAGTTCGAGGCGATCCAGGCGCGGATGGACGGGGTCCTCAGCGCGCCGATCCCGCATGCGAACAAGCCGGCGTCCATCGGCGACCTCGTCTCGCACGACGCCTACCTCCGGGCGCGCGCCGCCTGCGCCGACGACGGCCGCCGGGCGATCGAGCTCGTTCGAGCAGACGCGACCCGCTTCGGTCTCCGGCCCGGCGCCCTCGGCATGGTCGGCTTCTCGGCCGGCGCGTTCCTCATCGTCGACGTGGCACTCGACCCTCGCGCGGAGCAGGTGGCGTTCATCGCGCCGATCTACGGCGGTGAGACAGGCGGGTCCACGGTGCCCGTCGACGCGCCACCGCTCTTCACCGCGGTCGCCCGCGACGACCTGCTCGTGCGCATCGTCGACGGCCTCCACGCCGACTGGACCGCCGCCGATCGACCGGCCGAGCTGCACTCGTTCCGGCGCGGTGGTCACGGGTTCGGCATGGTGCGACAGGGCCTCCCGTCCGACGCCTGGACCGACCTGTTCCTCGCCTGGCTCCGCGATCTCGACCTGGATCGCTGACCGTTCACGCTCTCTCGGGTTGCGAATCGAACATGTGTTCGCTATCATGGGTGCATGTCAGCCGCCGACACGTCGCAGCGAGCGCCAGACGCTTCCCTCGCCGACGTGGTCGACGCCTATGTGGCGATGTCGGCTGACGAGCTCGACGACGAACTGCGGGCACTCGAGCTGCAACATCGCCAGCTCGAGGCACGGACGGCGGCAGCCGTGGCAGTCGCCGAGGTCAAGCGGGTCGGCGACCGCGATGGGCACCGGTCGATCAAGGGCTATCTGCGTGGTGCGCTCGGACTGTCCGGCGTGGAGGCGTTCCGGCTCGTCCGCAGAGCGCGCCTGATCGACACCGTGCCGACCTTCGGCGAGGCCTGGTTCGCCGGACGGATCGCCACCGGCCGCATCGACACGCTCGCCAAGGTCCGGGCGAACCCGCGGTGCGGTGGTCGACTCGGCGAGTTCGCCGACCTGCTCGCCGACACGGCCGAGCACCTCGAACAGTCCGACTTCGACATCGTCGTCACCGACTGGGAGCAGCACGCCGACCCCGACGGTGCGTTCGACGACACCGACGCGGCGTTGCGCGGACGCGACGCGCGCGTGCACGCCGGCGAACGCGGCATCGAGCTCCACGCCCACGGCGGCGACCCGCTCGCCGCAGCCGAGATGGCCGCGATCTACGACCGGTTCGTGGAAGCCGAGTTCGACAAGGACGTTGCCGCCCGCCGCCAACAGTACGGCGACGACGCCCATCTCCACCCGCTGCCGCGCACACCCGCCGAGCAACGATCGGACGCCCTCTCTCAACTGTTCCTCGCGGCCAATGCCGCCGCCGGGGCAGGGCTGTCGGGCGTGGCGCCCGCCACGTGTGTCGACATCATCTGCGACGCCGCCACGTTCGGTGCCGCGCTGGCCCGCCACGGCCTCGTCGACACCGACGACCCGTTCGGCCTCGGCGACGTGTCGTTGCTCGACCGCACCTGCCGCACCACCACCGGCGCCGTCGTCAGCCCCGACCTCGCCCTGCGTGCCGCCCTCACCGGTCACATCCGCCGGGTGCTCATCGACGCGGCCTCGGTCGTCATCGACCAGGGCGCCAAGACGCGGCTGTTCACCGGCAACGCCCGCGTCGCCGCCATGCTGCTCGCCACCACCTGCACCCACCCGGGCTGTCAGGTCCCGTCCCGGTTCTGTGACGTCGACCATCTCCACGAGCACCACGACGGCGGCCCGACTGACCAGCGCAATGCCGGCGTCGTCTGCGGTCACCACAACCGGGCCAAACATCGGCGACGGCTCGGCGCCCGGCGGGCCACCACCGGCCGCATCTACCCGATCCGACCCGACGGCTCGGCGATGACCATGGTCGGCGAGACCCCATCCGCCTGGCACGACCCCGATCCACCCGCGAGTGCGCGACGCGATCACCCGCCCGATCCGGCCGCGGCCCATCATCTCCGCCACTGCGGCCAACACCCCCGGACCCCCGCCGAACGGCGCCTCGCCCTCCACGCCCACGGCTGGCGGGTGCTCACCGCCAGCGGCTGAGTCGACGATCGGCCGGTCGACGGGAGGCGGCCTCGTGGTCCGACCGGGTCGGCTACTGGACCAGTTCGAAGTCGTCGACCGACGCCAGATCGCGCCCGGCCTCACGGGCCCGGACTGCGGTCGCTGCCCGTGCCTCGTCGAGGGTCGTGGCATCGCTCCCGCGGCGCCAGTACGGGAAGCTGGAGACGCGGTCGCGCGAAATGCGGACGTAGTCGAGGAGATAGTCGCGGGCAGCGCGGGTCTCCTCCAGCTCGCCGGCGAGCCATGCGGCTGGCGACTCACCCAGGTCCGGAGCGCTCCTCCACCAGACCTCCACCGCATCGGCGAGGCGCTCGCCGGCACTGCTGTCGATCCAACGGACCGCCACGCCGTCGGGGACGTCGAGATGCCGTTGCTCGACAGCCCCTGGTGCACTCACGATCGCCAGCCCGCGCGTGTCGGGCGAGAGCGATTCGAGAATCGCCTCGAGCGCCGGGAGCGCAGTCTGGTCCGCACCGAACAGCACGAACTCGGCGTCGGG
Organism: uncultured Ilumatobacteraceae bacterium; assembly: GCA_964350535.1. GTDB lineage: Bacteria > Actinomycetota > Acidimicrobiia > Acidimicrobiales > Ilumatobacteraceae > CAYGLH01. The sequence goes on along the minus strand of CAYGLH010000261.1, from coordinate 2,577 downwards.
CGGCGGGACGGCGTGTGCGCGCGGCCCGCTGAG
>CAYGLH010000261.1:1545-2534 GCA_964350535.1 uncultured Ilumatobacteraceae bacterium | reverse complement strand
CAGCAGGTAGAGCCCGATCGCGGCCCAGCCGCTGGCCAGACCATCGCCATGGAGGACGAAGTCGATCGTGATCGTCGGACCGGTCGGGTCGAAGGTACGAGCCGTGTACACGCGGGCGCGCCGCCGCAACTGTCGTGCTGCAGACGGTGCGTTCGTCTGCGGGGTCAGGACATCGAGTCGGCGATCACCCTCCGGGAAGAACAGTCGAACGGCCACGTTGGCGCGCGGCATGTGGAACTCGGCGAGCCCCGCTCCGCCGAAGGTGACCCGTCGCATGCCCGGGGAGAGGTCGACGGCGCCGACGACATCGACGGTCGTGAAGTACAGGCCATCGGCGTGCTGCGGGGTGTCGACCACGCGGTCGATGTTCGGCGTCGCGCTCGATCCCGTGGTCATGACGTCGCCGTCTCGAAGACAGGGGTCAGCTGGTCGAACATCCAACCGATCGAGAGTGCAGAGGGCACGCGGAAGGCGCTGATGGTGGCGAGGTCGATCGCCTGGTAACGCCCGTCGGCGACGGCTGGGACGGCGACGAACAACGCGTTGCCCTCCACGGCCTCCTTCGTGTCGGGATCGCTGTACGCGACGACCATGACATCAGCGTCGAGCTCCCCGATCGTCTCGAGCGTGACGGCCGCCGCTCCCGTACCGGCGCCACCGGAGGTGTTCGCTGCGAGGTCGAGCACATCAGGAGGGATCGTCAAGCCCAGGTCGGAGAACATCTGGGACGTCACGTCGTCGGCGGCCATCACGGCGATCTGATCGGGAGTGCGCGCCCACGACAGCGTGTAGGTCCGCCCGTCGAGCCCAGGGAACGTGGCGGCGACGTCGGCAAGGGCCGTGTCGCCGGCCTCGACGAGCGCCGCTGCCTCGGCGGTCATCCCGAGCGCCTCGCCGATCTTCGACGTGCGCTCCTGCCAGGTGTCGGTCAAGATGCCCGACGTGTCGGCGATGACCGGTGCGATCTCGTTCAAGAGCTCGTAGTCGTT
>CAYGLH010000261.1:0-1535 GCA_964350535.1 uncultured Ilumatobacteraceae bacterium | reverse complement strand
TGATGCGATTGATCGTCTCGGCCGCGTCGACCGTGTGCAGGGTCGAGAGCACGAGGTGGCCGGTCTCGGCGGCCGTCATCGCGGTCTCGATGGTCTCGAGGTGGCGCATCTCGCTGGCGAGGATGACGTCGGGCTCGAGGGCGGCGATCTGCTCGTAGGGCATGCCTGCGCTCGTGTCGAGCACCTCGACCCCCTCCGTGCTGTACTCGCTCAGCCACGGGGCGAGTCCGCCGGTAGCGGCGTTGCTCACGACGGCCACCGGTCTGAGGCCCAGGCCGTACACGACGTCGATGTCGTTGGGTCCCAGCGCGACGATCCGCTCAGGTCGGGCGTCGATGGTGACGTCACCGAGTCGGTTGCTGACGGTGACCGGGAAGTCCTCCGCTGCGGCGGGTGTGGTCGCCGCGGGCGCCTCCGTGGACGCCGACTCGGTCGGCACCGGCTCGGTCGTGGGCTGCTCGGTCGGCGTCGGCTCCGTGTCAGCCGGCGCCGCAGTGCTGTCAGCTGCCTCGGCGACAGTGCCGGCACCATCGGCGCTGTCGTCGTCCGATCCGCACGATGTGAGCGCGGCGACGGCGAGGAGGGCGGCCACACCTGTGGCAGCGATTCGGCGGGGGTGGATGCGCATCGGGGTCTCCATGATCTGAGTGATAGCCCGACGCCACCACTCGTATTAGGGCGACCTTACATCAATGCTGAATACTGTTCAAAGTTGCTCGCGGCCCGGTCCCTCGGTGCCGATCACGACCTCCAACCCAGCGATCACCACGTCGAGCTTGCGAGCGAAGAACGACCGCGGGTCGGCGCGCACCAGGCGCATCGCATCGTGCAATCGTGCGCTCGCCGCGGCATCGTCGGGCACGAACGGAGCGGCGTCCTCGCTGCTCCGCCGCTGCAGTGCCTCGTACTGCTGGGCGCCATCGCTCACGAGGTCGATGATCGAGTCGACGGCCAGCAGCGCGTCGGCGGCATCAAGACCGCGCGCCGTCAGCTCGTCGACCATCCAGGCGAACCGCCGTCGCGGCTCCACGGCCGTGCGACCGGTCGCCCTGAGAGCGCGGATGATGCCTGGATGGGCGACGATGGCATCCCACCGGCTCCACGCCTCCCCGAGGAGGAACGCACGCCAGTCGTCCGGGCAGTCGCGTGGCATCGACGCGAACAGGTGGTCCACGGCGGCGATCACGAGATCGTCGCGATCGTCGACGTAGTTGTAGAGCCCGCCGGCAGCTACGCCGAGGTGACCGGCGACGGCCGCGACCGTCAGGTTCTCGAACCCGACAGCCAGCACGGCGTCGGCGATTCGATCGCGACTGAGGCGCGGAGCGGGACCGCGACGCGGTCGCGCCGACCCGAGCGTGCGCGGATCTGCCGCAGCATGAACCTCGCTCACCCAGCTCACGGTACTCGCAGCATCGCCGCGGGCCGAGCGTCCAGCCGGCGCGGACGAGGGCGGCCGTACCGAACCGACCGGGGAACACGAGCCGAGGTCACGGTGCCGTCCAGCCGTGGAGGAGGAGGTCGAGCGTGCCGTC
>CAYGLH010000260.1:0-5502 GCA_964350535.1 uncultured Ilumatobacteraceae bacterium | reverse complement strand
CGTGGAAGTCGGCCTCCCCGAGCAGGCTCGCGATCTCCCAGGTCTGTCCCTCGTCAGGGCTGCGGGCAAGCCCGAGGAGCGGCGGCGCTCCGTCCGCTCGGTACTGCTCGAGTCGGAGGTCCGGGTGGCCGCTCGCGACGAGGTCGCCGCCCGGATCCCGGGCCACCGCCATCAGGTCGTGCGCCTCGTCGCTGGTCGGCCGGTACGAACCGTCATCGAGGCGCAGCAGACCCCGATGTGTCGCCACCAGCAACCCGTCGTCATCAGGGATCAGGTCGTGGACGTGACCGATCTCGGACGGCGGCACCATGGCGGAGTCATCGTTTCCACATCCCGTGATCAACGCCGCCGCTGGGAGCACTGCGAGCAGGCAGCGTCGAGTCGTGTACCCGAATCTTGCAGAACTGCCGCGCGGTCTCGGTGTTCTCATGAAGCTCCCTGCTGAGGCTCGTTGGCGGACCGGATGGGTCGACGAACTACGACAGTATGTCGTAGAGGCCTCCTATTGAGAGTCCTGTCCGCCGGGCAATGTCAACGCGACGTGAAGGGCCGTCCAGCGCCGCCGCCAGGCGGAGGGCAGCAACGGGCAGGCGCGAAACATTCCAGGAATGCGCGGCCGCGGTGATCCGTTGACAACTACAGCTTGTAATATTTTGACGAAGCGTAGCCCAGCCGACCCCACCGATGAATCGAACTCGACGACACGAACCCAACGACCAGGACGTATACACCCGGCGGCGGGTGCTCGTGGCCACCGCCGTCGCGGCGGTTCCGCTCGGCGCCTGGTGGGGTCTCGAACGTTCAGACGGGACGAGCGAAGCCGAGGGACAGGCCCCGGCCGCACCCGGAACCAGCTCACCACCGACATCGACGATCCCCACGACGACCGCTTCGTCGGCACCAGCCTCGACGTCGCCGGCCCCGCTCGAGCACGACCTCGTCGAAGGCATGGTCGACCCAAAGGTCGGGCTCATGCAGCAACGCCTGTCCGACCTCGCGTTCGACCCCGGTCCGGTGGACGACTACTACGGCTCGGCGACGATCCGATCGGTGTGGGCGTTCAAGAAGCTGGTCATGGAGATCCCACGTGAAGACGCCGAGGGAAGGGTGACCCCGGACGTCTGGGATCGCATGTTCGGCTCCGTCGACATCGCACCTCGTCGCACGCCGGGCGGTCGCCACCTCGAGGTATACCTCCCCGAGCAGGTAGCGGTGCTGTTCGACGACGGACGCGCACGCGTCGTCTCCCACGTCTCGAGCGGCGAGGGAGTCGAGTGGTGTGACGAAGTCACCATCGACCTCGACGACGGCACCACCGAGACCAAGGGGATCTGCGGACGATCGGTCACTCCAGGCGGGGTGTACCACTTCGAACGCAAGGTCGAGGGTTGGCGCAACGCCAAGCTCGGCCGTTTGTACAAGCCGGTGTACTTCAACTACGGCATCGCCATCCACGGCGCCTCGAACGTACCGAACTATCCGGCGTCACGTGGCTGCGTCCGCTTTCCGATGCACATCGCCGAGTACATCCAGGACCTCGTCGAGATCGGCGACGAGGTCTACGTCTTCGACGGCGTCGAAGAACCCGAACACTACGGCGCGGCACCGATGATCTTCGACTGGCCCGACCCCGACTACACGACCACGACGACCTCGACCACGACGACCACGACCACGACGACGACCGTCCCGGAACCTGTAGCGACGACAACTGCGCCCCCAGCGACGACGGCCGCGCCGCCAGCAACGACGACGTCGACGAGCGCTCCGACGGCCTCTCCGACGACGAGCAGCACCGCGCCCGCGGACCGCTGACGAGGGCGAGGTCGGCGCTCGGGAGGGGAGCGGGCGGCGGCCGGTTGGTAGCGGCCTCGTCAGCCAGGGCAGAGGGTTACCAGCAGGGCCGCGACGTGGTGGGCCTGGACGGCGGCCGCCAGTGCCACCACGACGACGCCGAGGCCGATCGTCGAGGTCCAGAGTCCCTCGTGTCGAAGCGGTGCTGGCCGCAAGAGCGCCTCAACCCGGGCGGCAACACCCAACCCGTTGAATGCGGCCACGCGTTGAGGCGTGGTCGAGGGGCCGAGTGCGACCTTCGCCAGGGTCATCGCGACGCGCTCACGATCGCTACCGGCCGCGTCGACGGCCTCTTCATCGGCCCATCGCTCGAGCGTGAACCGCAGTCGACGTCGCAGCCACTCCAGTGGTGGCACCAGACACGCTGCCAACTCGGCGGCCAGCAACTGTCGATCGTGGCGGTGTCGAGCGTGACCGCGCTCGTGTGCGAGGACGATCTCGATCTCGTCACCATCGAGCCCGTCGACCAGCCCGGACGACACAGCGATCCGACGGCCTGGTCCCGGCAGCGAGTAGGCGAACCAGTCGTCGCTCCGCACAACAGCGACAGCACCGGACTCAGCGCAGCGGAGGCGCCGCCACGCACGCACCGCGCGGGCGGCCCGGACAGCGCCGAGAGCGAGCATTCCGGTCGCGGCAGCACCGAGCCACGGGTTGGTCGTTGCGTGGAACCCGAGTACGACGCGGCACCACTCGAATCCGCCGCCGAGGAGCGGCAGGTGCGCCAGGAACCCGACCGCGAGCACGACCAGCGTCGGCACGACGGCAACCGCCACACCGAGGATGCCGCCTGTCAACAGAGCGGCGGCCAACTGGGGTCGGACGCGGCGGTGCATCGTCGTGACGCCCCCGGCGATCGCCATCGCGGTGAGCAGTGGCGCCAGCAGCGCCAGGGTCGTCAACTGGACCCTCCGAGCAAGCGGCGCAGCGCTGCACGGTCGTGTCGAGACAAGCCCCCGACGAACCCGCCCAGTGCACCCTCCCGATCGGTCGTCGAGGACAGGACGGCATTCATCTGTTCGACAGCGAGGCCCGATTCCGACATGGCAGCGGTGTAGGCGAATGCGCGGCCGCGCTGCTCGCGATGAACCCGACCCTTCTCGTGCAGACGGCCAAGCACCGTCATCACGGTCGTGTACGCGAGATCGAGGTCAAGTCGCTCGAGCACCTCGGCCGGATTCAAGGGCTCGTCGGCGCCCCACAACACGACCATGATGTCCCGCTCCAACGCACCGTCGGGTCGACGGCCCACTACAGCTTCTCCTCGCTCACGCCATCATCCTACGAGCCCTCGGTCGGCTCCCGATGGTCGGCAACGACCACCGAGACGAAGCCAGCAGCGTACTACTATGCTCTGTCGTTGTGGCGTCAACTCATCCGACTCCGCCGTCCCTTCGGCGGACCAATATGAACATCACGGCTCGGACGACGAAACGATTCCTCCTCGCAGCCGCACTGTCGATCGCCGCCGCCGGGTGCGGTGGTGGCGACGAGCCGACCGCAACACAACCATCTGCAACGTCGAACGAGGCAGTGGCCGGCGAGTTGGCGGGGGTTCAACTGGACGTTCGCCGCGACCCCGGTTGAGGCTGCTGCTCAGGGTGGGTCGTGTACCTGCAAGACCATGAAGCTGACGTCGAGATGACGGACGACCCGGAGCGGGCCGCGTACCGTGCCGAGGTCGGCGTGCCCGACGCGGCCGCATCGTGTCACACCGCGATCGTCGACGGCTATGCGCTCGAGGGCCACATTCCAGTTGGCGCGATCGTGAAACTCCTCGAAGATCGTCCCGACGCCGTCGGCCTCGCCCTGCCCGGGATGCCTGCGGACTCTCCCGGAATGGGCGGCGACGTGACGACCTGGGAGAACCAGCCGGTCATGCTCATCCAGCACGACGGCTCCCTCTCCTCTTTCGACTACTGAGTCGAAAACGCCACGGGCGGTCGCCGCCGGAGCGTCGTTCGCCCACGGCCCGTCGGACCCCGCTCGCCGACGCGGTCGGCTCGATCAACTCGCGGCGGTCGGTGCGCGAACGCTGGACGGAACCTGGCTGCCGCTGGTGGACCGAGCTCGGCGTCAGCGATCAGCAGGCTGCGCGCACGTACGGGTACGGGTTGACGGCGGAGCCGCCGGGATGCACTTCGAAGTGGAGGTGTTCGACCCCGGCGTTGCCGGTGGCGCCGACGTAGCCGATGACCTCGCCGCGGGCGACCGCTCGGCTCGAGCCCGCCCAGGCGCTGAGATGGGCATAGTAGTAGCGCGTCCCCGACTGGCCGCTGAGCCAGACAGCGTTCCCACCGAGCCGATTGGTGGAGAAGTTGACCGAGCCGGACTCGACCGCAACAAGCGGCGTGCCGCCCGGTGAGATCATGTCGACGCCTTGGTGGCTTCGCCCACCTGATCGTGGCGCGCCCCACGTGTTGGCGAACGCGCGCGGACCCGCGACCGGACAGGCGATCCCGAGACTCGGTGCCGGCGCCGGGGTGGGGGTGGGATCCGATGCTGGTTGCCTGGACCCTGGCGCTCCGCCCGACGTCGATGAGCCCGATGCTCCCGACGAACCTGACGCGGCGTTCGCTGGGGCGGCTGCTTGGGCTGCCGCAGCGGCGCGTTGTGCGGCCTCCTCTTCCTGTCGAGCCTGCTCGGCTGCGGCGCGTCGTTGTCGTTCCAGCTCGTGTTGGACTTCGGCGTCCTCAAGCCTCTCCTGTTCCAGTTCCTCGAGCTCCAGCACTCTTGCCTCGGCATCGAGCTGTAGTGCAGCCCAGTTCTCGCGGGCAGCCTCGGTAGCTGTCCGACTGTCTTCCAACTCGTGGCGCAGATCCTCCAGGTCGGAGATCGCCGCTTCGAACTCGTCGATGGTGGCCCGGCCTGAACCATTCGCAACGCCGGCGAACACGCGAGCTGGTTCCACATCGCTCAGGTCCTCGAGATCGGTGAGCAGCAACGGCAGCGTGCCGCCGCTGTCGCCGACGAATCGTTGCACCGCCCCGGCGGTCAACGCGGATCGCAGCTCCGAGACTTCGGCCTCCTGGGCTGCGAGACGCTCCTCGGACTCGGCCAGCTCTACATCGAGCACATCCAGGTCCGCTTCGGCGTCGAACATCGCCTGTGCGGCGTCGTTGGCCCGCTCGCGCATCGCGAGAATCTCGGCGGCAGCCTGTTCGGCCGCCTCGCCGTCGTGATCGGCATGGGCCACGCCCGGCAGCGACAGCATCAACGCGATCCCGGCACACCAGACGTACCTCCAGCGGCCACGAATACCTGACTCCGACAACATGTCGTAGATATTACAGATCGGTGACAGCGAACCGGTCGCCACGTTCAGGTTGGACGCCGAGTTCGGGGCATGCTCGCGTCAGGGGCGAACCGCTGCGAGCGGTCGGCGAGTCGCTCAGTCGTCGTAGTCCGCAGTCGAGAAGTCAGGCACCGGTCGGGCCTCGGCCGCTTCGAGAGTTGTGACCTTGCCGTTGTCGGAGATGTCCGCGATCAGCCAGTTCATCTCCTCGATCTCGCGCTTCTGCGCCTCGATGATCGCGTCGGCCAACTCGCGGACGCGAAGGTCGGTGATCTCCGCGCGCGAGCTGGTGAGGATCGCGATCGAGTGGTGCGGGATCATCGCCCGCATGTAGGACTCGTCCTGCACCGTCG
>CAYGLH010000259.1:456-5503 GCA_964350535.1 uncultured Ilumatobacteraceae bacterium | reverse complement strand
TGTGCGGGTACAGCGCGTAGTTCTGGAAGACCATCGCGATGTCGCGGTCCTTCGGCTCGACCTCGTTGACGACCCGGTCGCCGATGGTGAGCTTGCCCGAGGAGATCGTCTCCAGGCCGGCGATCATCCGCAGCGCGGTGGACTTGCCGCAACCGGACGGCCCGACGAGCACCAGGAACTCGCCCTCGCCGATCGACAGGTTGAGGCCGTGGATCGCCTGGAACCCGTTGTCGTAGATCTTGTTGATGTCCTCGAGTTCGACCGTTGCCATGCGCAGACCTCGCTGATGTGGTGCGTTGCTGATGTGGTGGAGTGAGTTCGAAGCGCCCCCTTGCGCGACGCCGCAAGTGTAGCTCCGGCGACGATCGCCGGGCCCGGAGACGCCGATAGCGTCGCGCGGCGTGAATCAGATGAAGAACCGGATGCAGGCACTCGGCCTGCTCGATCGGTCGTTCAAGGTGGCCACCGACGACGAGCTCACCGCAGCGCTCGAAGCGCTCGACGACGACCATCGTGAGGGCCTCGAAGGATTTGTCGACGAGCTCGACCCGGCCGGCCTGCGCGAGGGCGTGAAGGCGGGGCGCATCGACGGCGGGATGGAGGCGATCGCCGCGATCGTCACCGACGCCTGTCTCGCCGACTGCATCGAGAAGCTCGGTAACCACGCCGACAATCCGTCGAGCGACCAGCTGCGCGAGGTGCTGCCCGGGATCGTCGAGCGCCACGGCGTGGCGACCACGCGGATCATGCTCGCCTCCACCGTCGCCGGCGAGGCGCCCGCATCGGCGATCATCCGCGACCTGTTGAAGAACGACGAGACGCTCGCCCTCCCGAAGACCGAGGAGACGCAGCTGGCGCCGCTGCTCGACACGCAGAAGCGCTCCGACGAGGAGCAGGACGAGCTGCGCGCCAAGCGCGCTGCGGCGCGCAAGGCCAAGAAGGACGCCGAGCGCGCCCGCAAGGCACAGTCCGCCGCCGCCCGTCGGCGCTGACGTTCGCTGCGGACCTACGAGGGCAACCGGTGAACGAGCCGTACGTCGACACGATCGGGTTCGATCATCTGGTGCTGCGGTGCGCCGACGTCGAGACGACGCTGGCGTGGTACCTCGACCACCTCGGGCTCGACCCCGTGCGGGTCGACGAGTGGCGGGCGGGCGACGCGCCGTTCCCGTCGATCCGCATCGATGCGGGCACGATCGTCGACCTGATCCCCGGCGATCCTGCCGACGGTCGGCTCGACCACATCTGCGTCGTCGTCGCGCCCCAGGACTTCGACGCGCTCGCCGCGTCGGGGGTGTTCGATGTCGTCGACGGCCCTGGGCCCCGGTTCGGGGCACGCGGGACCGGGACATCGTTGTACGTGCGCGATCCCGACGGCCTCGTGGTCGAGCTCCGCTACTACGACTGAGCTGGCCGTGCGCCGACGCTCGTCGGCCTCACAGCAACGTGTGGCCGGCGGTGCGTCGTTCGTGGTCGAGCAGCCACGACTTGACGTCGAGTCCGGCCGCGAAGCCGGTCAACGAGCCGTCGGACCCGATCACCCGGTGGCACGGGACGATCACCGAGATCGGGTTCTTCCCGTTGGCGGCGCCGACGGCGCGCGCCTTGGAGCGATCGCCCATCCGCTCGGCCTGCTCGCCGTAGCTCACCGTCTCGCCGTAGGGGATCGTGCACAACGCGTCCCAGGCGGCGCGTTGGAAGTCGGTGCCGACCGGGTCGAGCGGCAGCTCGAAGTCCAGGCGCTCGCCGATGAAGTACTGGCGCAGTTGCGTCGTGGCGTCGTCGAGGAGCGGATGATCGTCCTCGATCGCATCGTCGAGCGCGACCCGTCCACCGTCGAGATCCGAGGGCCACGTGACGGCCCGGACACCGGCGTCGGTGACGTCGATCGTGAGTGCTCCGACCGGCGTGTCGATCGTCCGCCGATGGACCTGCGGCTCGAGCGCGTCGGCCGGGCTCGAGCCGGTGTTGTTCGAGCCGGTGGTGTTCAAGCCGGTGGTGTTCGAGCCGGCGCTGTTCGTGCCGGTGTTCGTCGATGCGGTGGTGCTCCTGCTGGTGCTGTTCGTGCCGGTGGTGTCGATCATGGCGTGACCTCCTGGTCGGGTTCGATCGGTGGCAGGGCGAGGCTCGCCCACAGGTGGTGCGTGGCGTACGACCGCCACGGCGCCCAGTCCGGCGCCTTCTTCGCCGGGATTCTGCGACCTTCGAGCGCCTGCCGCACCCCGAGGTCGCCGGCGAGGAACGTGTCGGGGTCGCCCAACCCGCGCATGGCCACATAGTCGGCGGTCCACGGACCGATCCCCTTCAGCGTCAGCAGGCTCGCACGCGCTGCGTCGGGGTCGGCCCCGGCGTCGAGCACGATGTCGCCCGTGGCGACCGCGGCCGCGAGCCGCCGGATGGTGGCCGCCCGCGCCGTGGGCATGGAGAACCCCGAGTCGAGCTCGGCGAGCGCCGTCGGCGACGGGAACACGTGGGTCAGGTCGTCGTCGGCGAGCGACAACCGCTCGTCGGCCGCGGCGACGATGCGCGCCGTCACCGTGCGCGCCCCGCCGACCGACACCTGCTGACCGACGATCGCTCGGACGGCCGTCTCGTACGGGTCCACACTCGCAGGAGCCCGACGGCCCGGCGTCCGTTGCACGAGCCCGGCGAGCGCGGGATCGGCGGACAGGTGCTCGTCGACCGCGACCGGATCGGCATCGAGGTCGAACAGGGCGCGGAGCCGCTGGATGGCGACACCGAGGTCGGTCCACTCGTGCAACCGGAGGTCGACGGCGAGATGCGCATCGCCGGCACGGACCGTGGCGATCCCGTGGCCGCAGGGCAGGGCGAGCGAGCGGCGGTACGTGACGCCGTCCCACGACTCCACGCCGGGGATCGCCCGGGCACCGACGAACGCCAGCACCTCGCCGGCAGCGAACGGGCGGCGAGCCGGGAGCCGGAGCGAGACCGAGCCGCTGGGCCCGTCGGCCGGCCGCCGCCCGGCCGCCGCCTGCCGCAGGTCGCTCGGCGTGGTGGCGAAGACCTCGCGCACGGTGTCGTTGAACTGGCGCACACTCCCGAAGCCGGCGGCGAACGCGACATCGGTGATCGACAGGGACGTGGTCTCGAGGAGCACGCGCGCCGCCTGGGCACGCCGGGCCCGGGCGATCGCCAGCGGACCCGCTCCCAACTCGTCCTTGAACACCCGGTTGAGCTGGCGTTCGCTGTAGTCGAGCTGCCGGGCGAGCCCCGCCACGCCACCCCGCTCGATCGCACCGTCGGCGATCAGGCGCATCGCCCGGCCGACGACGTCGCGCCGCAGGTTCCACTCGGGCGACCCCGGTGACGCATCGGGCCGGCAGCGCTTGCAGGCACGGAACCCTCGCTGCTGGGCGGCGGCGGCCGTCGGGTGGAACTCCACGTTCGCCCGCTTGGGGGTGATGGCGGGACACGACGGACGGCAGTAGATGCCGGTGGTGCGCACGGCGATGAAGAACCATCCGTCGAACCGGGCGTCACGGCTCTTCGCCGCCGCATAGCAGCGTTCCTCGTCCAGGAGCATGTCCCCATGATGCCGCCGACGCCGGCGGCCCGCTAGCGGGAATCGGACATCACGATGACCCGCCGACCCGACCTGTTACATCGGGGTCTGACACCTTTGTGACAGGTTTAGTTGCCGGCGACGGGGGCGCACTCTTGGGTGGTGGCGCGCAGGGGGACGACGGGGCCGGCCTCGGGGGAATCGGCGGGCACCACCTTGGTGCGCAGCACCCACAAGCCGATGCCGGCGCTGACGACGCCGCCGAGGAACCCGTACTGCTTGCCGACGACGAGCGCCAGGGCACCGATCAGCAGGCCGCCGGCCGCCGAGCCGATCTCGAAGAACATCGTGAGCGAGCTGACCGCCTTCGCCCGATCCCGCTCGCTCGCCCGGTTGACGACGAGGGCCATCAGGGACGGGTAGTTGAAGGCGACGCCGAGCCCCATGAAGAGCGCTGCGATGTAGGCGGCGGTCACGTTCGGCACGAGGGCGAGGATCGCCAGGCCGATCATGATGTTGGACAGCGCGATCGACACGGCGCGGCGCGGGCCGAGGCGCTCGGGGAGCTTGGCGCCGAGCAGGCGCACCACGAGCGACATCAGCGAGTAGAGCAGGAAGAGTGCGCCGGACCCGCCGAGGCCGATCTCGCGGGCGTACTCCGGGACGAACGCACTGAACGATGCGAAGGCGGCGATGCCGAACGCCAGCACGAGGCCCGGCATCACGGCGCCGCGGTACACCCACTTGTCGATGCCGGTCGCCTCGGGCGCCTCGGGCTCGACGAGATCGTCCGCCTTGGCGACCCGCACCGGCGCGAACCTCGAGACGATCGCCGCGGCGAGGGCGAAGCAGCCGGCGATGAAGAACGCCCGACCGAAGTGCGTGTCGTCGAGCACGAGCTCGCCGATGATCGGGCCGAAGCCGATGCCGCCGAACACCGCGACGGAGAAGTAGCTGGCACCCTCCGCCCGCCGATCGCGAGGCGACAGGTCGGCGATGAGGGTGGCGGCCCCGACGAACACGGCCGCCTCGCCGACACCGGTGAACGCGCGCAGCACGAGCAGCTGCCACATCGTCTCGACCTGGCCGGACGCCATGCCGGCGACCGCGGCCACGACAGCACCGATCGTGATCACCATCCGGCGGCCGTACCGGTCGGCGGAGCGGCCGATGATCGGTCGGGCGAGGATCGAGGCGACCGCGAAGGCGGCGATCGTGAGGCCGATCCCGAACTCGTTCGAGCCGAGCGGACCCTCGATGAACAGCGGCACCATCGGGACGAGCATCCCGATGTAGACGAAGAAGAACAGTGCCGTCAGGGTGACGATGACGAACGGCCGCGTGATCAAGCGGTCGCTCGTGGGCGCGGGCGCGCTCGTGGTCGGGATCGTCACATCGGCCATACTGCCGACCCCAACGACCGGACACGCTGTCGGATTCCCGCCCCGACCGATGTCACACGCCGCCCGCGAGCGGATCGGCGGTCACCTCTCGCTGGGTGGGCGGGGTTCCTTCGGGAGCCCC
>CAYGLH010000259.1:0-446 GCA_964350535.1 uncultured Ilumatobacteraceae bacterium | reverse complement strand
GTCTCCGAGCGGGAGAAGAAGAACGCCGACATCATCGGGCTGACCGGGTAGCCGTCGCGCCGCTTGTCGCGCCCCGCACCCGGCCACGAGCCCGACTCGGGCCCGGCGTCGACCAGCATCGACTCGGCGCCCCAGATGTCGAGCGCCAACTCCATCGCCGCCTTGTGCATCTCCGACCAGAACATCTTGTTCGTCGCTCCGAGGGCGATCGTGCCCATGTCCTTGCTGTTGTTCAGCGTGGACGTGAGGTTGCGCAACCCGTTGACCTTGAGGATCTGGATCTTCGTGTAGTACTCCATGAGGCGCTGGCGGATGATCGGGTCGTCGATCTTGCCGTTGCTCTGCGCCTGGGCGAGGAGCAGCTTGTACTCCTCCTCGAAGCGGCGGAACCCGGTGGTCGCCGACTGGCCGCGCTCGAAGGCGAGCGTGGAGTTGGCGACCTTCCA
>CAYGLH010000258.1:0-5511 GCA_964350535.1 uncultured Ilumatobacteraceae bacterium | reverse complement strand
CGAGGCAACCCTTTGCCACCGCATCATGCTGCGTGCCGATCGGGGCGCCACGCTGACCCCGCAGGACGCGATCCGCGAGGTGTTCGAGTCGGTCGCCGTCCCGATCGCCCGGTGACGCCATGACCAAGCAGGGCATCGCCGCACTGGTTGCGGGATGCGCCGCCCTCGCCACGGGCCGGGTGTTCGGGGTGATCGAGCTGTTCGTCATCGGTGCCGGCTTCCTCGCGGCGGTCGTCGCCGCCGTGCTCCACGTCCGCCTGCGCCGTCCCGCGGTCACCGCCACCAGATGGATCCATCCGTCGGTCCTCGTGGCGGGCGAGACCGGGTCGGTCGATCTCGGGCTGAACCATCGCGGCGCCGTCCGGTCCGCGCCGTTCGAGATCGCCGAGCGGGTGCGCCAGCCGGGTCTCGGCGAGCACGTCGCCGCGCTGTCGGTGGCCCCACTGGCCCCGGGGAGCGCCGCCTCGGCGCGCTACCAGGTGCCCACCAGCCGCCGCGGCATCGTCACGGTCGGGCCGCTCGAGGCGTCGGTCACCGATCCGCTCGGCATCGCCCGGGCACGTCGTGTCGTCGCCGATCGGGACGAGATCACCGTCGCCCCGCGCGCCTACCTGCTCGACCTCCCCCAACTCGGGCAGGGCATCCTCGGGCGGCACCTCCTCACCCAGGCACGGCGGCTCGGTCCGGGCGAGTTCCACAGCTTGCGCGACTACGTCGCCGGCGACGAGCCACGCTCGATCTCGTGGAAGGCGTCGGCGCGCTCGGAGGGTCTGATCGTGAAGCAGTTCACGATCGAGGGCCTCCGGCACTGCACGGTCGTGCTCGACGCCGCGCAGGAGACCTACGACGACCCGAACGCGTTCGAGATGGCGATCATCGCCGCGGCGAGCCTGGTGCACAGCGCCGACCGCGCCGGCTTGACCACCCGGTTCGTCACCAACGGTGGCGTCGACCTGCGCGGGCCCGACGTCACACCGAACACGCTCCGTGTCCTGGCTCGCATCTCGGCGGGTCCGACCGCGGTCACCAGCATCGAGCGTGACAGTGCCGACGGCCTCGGTCTGCTCGCCGTCGTCACCGGCTCGACCGCCGGCGCCACGTGGCCGACCATGCTGGCCGGCGTCGACCCCACCACCACCGCGATGCCGGTCACGACGGTACGACCGGCGTCCTCGCCCGTGTCGGTGTTCGCCCCCGACGAGGACACCTTCCTCGACGGCTGGCGAGCGTTGATCGGCCAAGGCCGGCTGGACACGCTGCGACGACGGGAGCCGGCGACGTGACGGCGACGGTCGCTCCCCCTCGGGGCACTGCGCCCACTCCCCCGCCGCGATCCGCCGACCGTCGTCCGCCCGGCCGGCAGGCGGCGACCGACCACACGCTCGCGTCCGACGTCTCCGCGACGGTGCCGCTCGCGCTGTTCTCGCTCGCCGTGGCGGCTGGCTTCGCCCGGGTGTTCTCGGGCTGGCAGTTCTTCGACAACCTGTTCGTGATCGTCGTCGTCGGGCACGGCGTCGGCCTGGCGCTTCGACGGCTGCGACTTCCCGGGCTGATCGCCGTCCCCGCCCTCGCCTTCGTGTTGCTCTGGCTCGTCGGCTTCATCCACTACCGCTCCACGTACTCGTTCCTCCTGCCGAACAGCGAGACGTACCAGCTGTTCACCGACGAGTTGCAACGGATCGGCGAGCAGTTCGCCACGGCGGTCGCCCCGGTGATCTACGGCGGCGGGTGGGACGTGCTGGCATCGATCGGCGTCGCCCTCGCCGTGCTCCTGGCCGACACGTTCGCCTTCCGGGCCTATGGGCGTGCCGAGGCACTGGTGCCCGGCGGCGTGCTGTTCGTGTTCGTCGCCGCGCTGGGCGCCGACCGGGACCGCGTCGCGTTGAGCGTGGCGCTCGTGGCGGCGGGCGTGCTCGCCACGGCGATGCTGCGCGCCTATCACGCCACGGTGCGCCGTTCGACGATCGGCGGTGTCCGTTCGGCGGCGAGCTTGGCCTTCCCCGGCGCGATCGTCGCAGCGATCGTCATCGCCGCAGCCGCTGGCTACATCGGTCCGCGCCTGCCGGGCGCCGGGGCCGAGGCGATCTACGACGCCACCGAGGGCGGTTCCGACGTCACCACGGTCGTCAACCCGCTCGTCGACATCCGCTCGCGGTTGACGAACCAGTCCGACACCGAGCTGTTCACGATGGAGGCCTCCGCCGAGTCGTACTGGCGGACCGCCGCCCTGCCCGAGTTCGACGGGCGTCGCTGGGTCATCCCCGACGAGCGTCTCGAAGCGCCCGACGACGGAACGTTGCAGCCACGCTCCACGAGCGTTGAGATCACCCAGACCGTGCGCGTGTCGAACCTGGGCGGCAACTCGATCCCCGCCGCACCGGACGTCCGGTTCGCCGCCGGGGGGCCAGGTGTCGACGTCGAGCGGACACCCGTCACCGAGTTGCTGGTCAAGACCGACGGCGACCTCGTGTCCGGCGAGACGTTCAACATCGTGTCGGCCTCGCCGCGGTTCAGCGCTGCCGAGCTCGCCGGCGCCACGTCGACCAACCCGCCGGATCCGATCTACCTCGAGCTCCCGGACGACTTCCCGGCGGTTGCGGCGTCGACGGCCGAGCAGGTGACGGCGCCCGCGACGAGCCCGTTCCAGGCGGCGGTGCTGTTGCAGGACTGGTTCCGCGAGTTCGACTACTCCACCGAGGTGCAACGGGGGCACAGCACGAACGACATCGAGGCCTTCCTGCGCGACCGGGTGGGCTACTGCGAGCAGTTCGCCGGCACCTACGCGGCGATGATGCGATCGCTCGGCTACCCGGCCCGCGTCGCCGTGGGGTTCACCAGCGGCGAGCAGGTACAGCCGGGCGTCTTCACCGTCCGGGGGAAGAACGCCCATGCGTGGCCGGAGGTGTGGTTCGACGGCCTCGGGTGGGTGAAGTTCGAACCGACCCCGACGCGAGGTGCACCCGACGCGGAGTACACAGGCGTCGATCCGGCGCAGGACGACACTCCGGTGGCCGAACAGCCCGCCGCCGGCGATGCCGCCGCGACACCGGCGCCGACGACCGTCGCCCCCGGGGCCGACCCACGGCTCAACCCGGACGACCTCCAGGGCCTGTTCCCCGAGATCGACAACGCCACCGGCGCTCCGCCGGCCGAGGAGCCGGGCGGGGTCAGCGTGCTCCCGTGGCTCCTTGCACTGGCGGTGATCGCGCTGGCGGTCGCCCTGCCGGCGCTCAGTCGGTGGTACTGGCGGCGCATGGCCGGCGACGGCGACGATCACCTCCGCCTGCTCTGGAACCGATCCGTGCGGGCCCTTGCCGACGTCGGCGTCCACGTCTCGCCCACGCAGACCCCGCACGAGGTCGCCGCGGTCGCGGGGCGCGAGTTCCCGATCTCCTCACGACCGATCGAGGGGCTCGCCGACGTCGTCACCGAGTCCACCTACCGCCCGATCGGATCGGTCGACCTCGATCACGACGGCGGTTACGGCCGGACCACGATCCGCGAGTGTGGCGCCTGGACACGCCAGATCGAGCGGGCCACCAGGGACTCGACGCCTGCGTGGCAGCGGGTGGTCCACCACTTCACGCGCTGGCGCTGAAGCTCCGACCGGTGCGGCGGGCCGCTCAGGTGGTGGCGTCGTCGTCGACGCCGCTGCGGCGCCCGCTGAGCCATCCCGAGATCGGGAGCTGGCCGAGCCGTTCCCGACCGAGCAGGCGCAGCTCGGACTCGAGCATGATCGCCATCACCAACACGATCACGAAGCCCGCAAAGGCGACGACGAAATTGATCGCCAGTCCGCCGATCGTGACGACGAGACCGGCCAACAGCCCGAGCACCAGCAGCGCGCTTCGACGACGCGAGACCCGATAGCCACGATCGGCAAAGGTCGGGTCCTGCTCGAGCTCCTGCTCGATCTGTCGCAGGATGCGCTGTTCGTCCTCGGAGAGGGGCACGCCCCAATCATCGCACGTTCAACCCCGATCCTCAACGCGCGTCGCCAGGTTCCGTCGGACCCCACTGTTGAGCGCCACGGCGGACGACCCGTACCCGGCCACCGTCGAGGGTCGACGCGGGGGCGATGGCGGACTGCCCGAACCGGTCGCGGATGGCGTCGATCGCGCCGGTGGCGTCTGCGCCCTCGGCGTCGTCCAGCAGCGACAGCTGCTCCGACGGCGGGCCGAGGTTCGATGCCGAGACCCCGAGCAAACGCACGCCTGGGCTGGGGTCGACGTCGTCCGCCACCGGACCGAGCGCGGCGACGATCCCCGGTCCGGTGTCGACCGGCTCCGGCACGGTGACCGACCGGGTGATGGTGCGAAACCCGTCGTCGAACCGGACCTTGAGCGTCAGCGTTCGGCCACCGACCCCCTGTCGACGCAAGCGATGGCCCACCGCATCGGCGAGGCGGACCAGGTGACGGTGCACCTCGTCGGCTGTGTGCACGTTCGTGCTGAACGTCTCCTCGTGGCCGATCGACTTCGCCTCGCGGGCGGGTTCGACCGGCCGGTCGTCGTGCCCGGCGGCCAGCGCCAGGAGGTGGTCGGCCTGCCGTTGCCCGAGCGCCGCGGCCAGCGCAGGTGTCCCGACCTCGTGCAGGTCGGCGACCCGGGCGACGCCCAAGCGCCGCAGCCGCTCCAGCGTCGCCGGCCCGACACCCCACAGACGCTCGACCGGCAGCGGATCGAGGAACGACCGCTCCGCACCGGCGACGATCTCCACGACGCCCGGACCGGGCTCGACACCGGCAGCGGTCGCCCGGGGCTTGGCCTCGACCGACGCCAGCTTGGCGAGGAACTTGTTCGGCGCAACCCCGACGGAGCAGGCGAGCTCGAGCTCGGCGGCGATGTCGGCCCGGATGCGGTTCCCGATCTCCGCCCCGCTGCCGAACAACCGCCGGGCACCGGAGACGTCGAGGAACGCCTCGTCGAGCGAGAGCGGTTCGACGAGCGGGCTGTAGCGGTCGAGCACCTCGGCGACCTGCGTGCTCACCTCGGCGTACAGCCCATGGTCGCCGGGGAGGAACACCGCATGCGGACAACGGCGGCGGGCCACGGCGGACGGCAACGCCGAGTGCACCCCGAACCGCCGCGCCTCGTAGGACGCCGCCGCCACCACGCCGCGCCGGCCCGCACCGCCGACGACGACGGGCTGGCCCTGCAGCTCCGGCCGGCGCCGCAGCTCCACCGACACGAAGAAGGCGTCCATGTCGACGTGCAGGATCGTGCGGACCACCGTCACCCAGAGTACTGCGAGACCTCTGCGGGCCGCCCGGTACGCTCCGCTCCGATGGAGCCCAGCACCTCGTTGTCGGCGATCCCACCCGTAGGTGTCCGCGTCGCCGCATTCGTGTCGATCCTGTTGGCGGGCGCCGCCGGCGCGTTCATCGGCTACTCCCTCGTCTCACTGCAGTGCGAGGGCGACTGTGGCCTGCCCGAGGGCATCGGCTTGCTGACCGGCGCCGTCGCCGCCGCCGCCGGCATGGCGGTGGTCGCCGTGCTCGTCATGCGCGCC
>CAYGLH010000257.1:0-5535 GCA_964350535.1 uncultured Ilumatobacteraceae bacterium | reverse complement strand
GCTCGTGCTCTCCGGCTTCTGGCTGGCGCTGGGGCACCTGTTCACAGGGTGTCGATCTCGGGTGTCGCCGTACCATTACCAGTTCGGCATCGCCTCGTTCCGGCTGGCGGGCCTGGCCCTCGTCCCGTTCGGCAAGGTCGTGGTCACGGCGGGTTCGCCACTGCCCCCACAGGCGACGGTCTACGCGCGGTTCTGATCGCGGCCGGCGTCGACCCGCGCCCAGGTGACGCGCAGCTCCGCCGCCCAGCTCGACTCCTCGATCGACCGTAGGCGGCGGCGCAGCAGGTCGCGGTGCGCCGGCGCGGGCGCGACCAGGAACAACCTGGTCGAGCCGCGAGCTGCGCGCACGGCGGCGAGCGGAGGGGAGGCCGGGAACGCGGCGCGGAGATCGTCGAAGCGGCGGACGACCTGTTGCTCGACCGACCCCGAGCGATCGGCGTGGTGGTACACGACGAGCGACTGACCGCGCTCGACGATCGGCCTCAGCTCGTCGAGGTAGGCGTGCTTGCCGGCGGACGGTGCGCTGCTGGCGACCCGGTGGTCGCTACGACGGATCCCGTTGTCGGGGTCGGCGAAGACGATGTCGCACGGGGCGAGGCGCTCGAGTCCGCGCTGCACCCAGCCGGCGCGGAGGCGACGGCGGTCCGCTGCGGAACCGGCGGCGGCTCGCAGGTCGAGCACCTCGCGATGGGTGATCGTCCCGGGCGGCAGCGCACCGCTGCGCTCGATCGCCTCGATCGAGCGGCCCGATCGGACCACCTCGCCCAACCTGGTGTGGAGGTCGGGGTCCAGGTCGCGCAGGCGCTCGCCGATGCGGTGGCCGGGGACGAGGTAGCCGATGTGCTTGCCGTCGTCGTTGTGATCCTCGTCGGGCACCCGGTACCACTGGATCCCGAGCAGCAGCACGTCCGGGGACTCGGCCGGAGCGACGAGCAGGCGCAGCAGGGCGAAGTTGAGGAAATCGCCGACGTCGCCGGCGTAGCGGTCCTGCACTCGGCGGTGTCAGACGAACTCGACGGGGTCGCCCGCGGCGACGGCGCCGTGCTCGACGACGGTGGCGTACACGCCGACGTTCTGGTCGAGGTCGCGCACGATGTGGCGCAGCACGGCACGGTCGGTCGGGATCGTGGCCGTGACCTGGCGCGTCACCATCACGCAGCGCGGACATGCCGCCCCGAACTCGACGACTGCACCGCCGACCCGGGCCCGCCGCCCGACCCAGTCGAACTCGGGGTGGCCTGCCGGATCGCCCGTGTCGATCACGAGCGACGGACGGAACCGCCGGACGTCGACCACCGACCCGGGCAGTGCCTCGCGCAGCGCGAGCAGCGCCGCCTCGGTGAGCACCATCAGCGGGAAGGCGTCGTAGTACGTGCCTGGCGGTGATTCGAACTCGATGATCTCGGGTGGGAAGACCGACAGGTCGGGCAGTGGCTCGTCCCCCTCCCGGCCGAACACGCTCCGCAGCTCGGCGAGCATGTCGTCGCTGTCGGGGCCACCGCGCCGGTAGTGCTCGAGGTCGGCGGCGGGACGTAGTGCCTCGAGGCGCACCGGATGGTCGATCGCCGCGCTGACCAGCTCGTCGACGTCGGACGCGCCCGTGGTGGTGACGGAGCCGTCCGGCAGGGTGATCTCCGCGTGGCCGCCGTCCACCGCCCGCGCCGCGAGCGTCATGAGCGGACCGATCTTCTTGGCGCCCCGGATCCCGCCGCGCTGCAGATCACGTGCCGCCCAGACCCGGTCGCCCACGACACCGTGGTCGTCGAGCTCCACCGCCTCGACGCTCTCACCGATCATCGACTTCACGGGGTAGCGCCAGAGCTGCGAGACGATCATGCCGACGACCGTAGTGCCGCGCCGATCCGGGCGACGGCGTCGGCGATCACGGCCTCGCTCGTGGCGAAGTTGAGGCGGGCGAACCCCTCGCTGACGCCGGCGAACTGCGGCCCGCCCGACAGCGCGACACCGGCCCGCTCGAGCAGTTGGTCGGCCGGATCGCCGTCGAGCCCGGCGTCGCGGAAGTCGAGCCATGCCAGGTAGGTCGCCTGCGGTGGCTCCACCCGCACGCCGGGGATGGCGCGCAGCCCGGTGACGACCTCGTCGCGGCGCGCTCGGAGCTCGGCGCGGACGCCATCGAGCCAGTCGTCGCAGTCACGCCAGGCACTGAGCGTGGCGGCGATCCCGAGCGTGCTCGGCGCGCCGCAGAGATGCGCGGGCATGGCCGCCAACGCGGCGTTCGTCGGTTCGTGGTCGACGTGGGCGACGGCGCAGCGCAACCCCGCCAGGTTGAAGGCCTTGCTCGCCGAGCCGATGGTGACCAGACGCCCACGGAACCGTTCGTCGGACAGCGCCAACGGGACGAAACGCGTGCCGTCGAAGGTGAGGTCGGCCCAGATCTCGTCGGTGATCACGAGGAGGTCGTGCCGCTCGGCGACCGCCGCGACCGCAGCGATCTCGTCGGGGTCGTACACCCGCCCGGTCGGGTTGTGCGGGTTGCAGAACAGCACCACCCGGGTGCGTTCGTCGATCGCTGCGTCCAGCCGGTCGGCGTCGAGGCGCCACCCGTCCGGGTCGAGCGGCACGTCGACCCGCCGGCGGCCACTGTCGTCGATCGCCGCGAGGAACGGGAAGTACACGGGCGTGAAGACGACGACGCCGTCGCCGGGGTCGGTGAGGTGCCACAGCACGATCTCCAGCGCGTGCAGCGCGCTCGTGAACGTGGCGACGCGCTCCTCGTCGGGCCGCCAGCCGTGCTGTCGCTCCTGCCACGAGCAGAACGTCTCGGCCAGTTCGGCGCCGACCCGGGAGTAGCCGAGGTCGCCGCGATCGACGTAGCCGCGCAGGCACTCCGCCACCGGCGGCGGCGGGTCGAAGTCCATGTCGGCGACCCACAGCGGCAGCGCGTCCGGGTACCGCGCCCACTTGATCCCCAACCGGGCGCGGCTGCGATCGGTGGATGCGTGGAACGTCGGCGGCGTGTCGTGCATCGGCCCGGAACCTAGATCACCGGCCGCGCACCGACGGTCCGGACGGTCGACGGCTGTCGCCGGCGACCGTCGTCGCCGATCAGCTGTTGTCGGTCGTGACCTTCTTGGTGTCGGTGGCGCTGTCGCCACCACCGGAGGCGGTGAGCGTGACCTCGTGCTCCGAGCCGTCGCACGGCACGGGCACATTGCCGCTCCCGCTGGCCGGGTTGCCGGCGTCGGCGGGCACCGGCTCGCCGTCGACCGAGAAGTCGACGCCGTCGGCGTTGCTGGTCGACCACGTGGCGGGCACGTCGGCGGTCTCGCCGCTACAGGTCACCGACTCCTCGATGCTGAAGCTGTCGATCGTCACCGATCCACCACCGTCGCCGCCGCCCCCGGCTGCGGTGGTGTCGGAACTGTCGTCGTCGTCCCCACAGGCGACCAGCAGCCCGAGAGCTGCCAACGCGACTGCGGCGATCCTCAGTGAGCGCGTCATGTGGCAACGGTAGTTCGTCCGGCGATCCCCTGGCGTCCGACGGGCGGTAGCGTGACCCCACTTTCAGCGGAGAACGATGGAGTGGAGGAGTCCTGAGGACGTGGAAGTGGCTCATCGCGGCCGGCCTGGCGGTCGTGCTCGTGGGGTGTGCTGACGACGACGAGGGCGGCACCGGGGACGGGGAGCGCACGACCGAGGCCGTCGCCGAGGACGGGGCTCCCGACGCGACCGATGCGCTCGACGACTCCGGCGACACGAGCGCCACCAGCGGCAGCGACGACACCGCCGACACGAGCAACACCAGCGGGAGTGACGACACCGGGGTCGACATCGACACCAGCCATGACACCGACGATGCCCCGGACGGCGAGCTGCTGTCGATCGAGGCACCCGACTGCGACGGCGGCGGCACCCTGCGATCGATCACCGCGCTCGACGCGCACACGGTGGAGTTCGTCATGTGCGGTCCGGATGTCGCGTTCGACACGAAGGTCGCCTCACCGGCCTTCGGGATCCACCCACGGGAGCACCTCGAGGCCACGGGCGGCGGGGGGCCGGCATTGGTGGAGCACCCGATCGGCACGGGCCCGTACGTGCTCGAGCGATGGGATCCGGAGCAGCAGCAGCTCGAGCTGCGGGCCAACGGCGACTACTGGGGCGACGCCCCCGCCGCAGCGACGCTCCTGTTCCGGTGGGACGACGACGCGGAGGCGCGCCTCGAGGCGCTGGAGGACGGCGAGGTCGACGGCATCGACCAACCCGGGCACGACGACTTCGAGTCCATCTCGGAGAATGCCGACCTGCAGCTGCTCGAACGCACGGGCACCGACGTCGTCTACCTCGGTCTCAACCGAGATGTCGCACCGTTCGACGACGAGCTGGTCCGCCAGGCGCTGGCGCAGGGCCTCGACCGGCAGCGCATCGTCGACGAGTTCTACCCGCCGGGGGCGGCGATGGCGGACCAGTTCCTCCCACCGCCGATCTTCGGGTTCACCGCGATGCCGCTATGGTGGGAGTACGACCTCGACGCCGCCCAGGCCGCGCTCGACGAGGCCGGGCTGGGCGACGGGTTCGAGATCACGCTGGCCTACAGCGACGTCGCCAGCCCCTCGGTGCCGGACCCCGACGCCATCGCCACGGACATCCGGGATCAGCTCGCCGAGCTCGGCATCACGGTCGACCTCGAGGTGCTCGACCCCGACGAGCTCGCCGCGGCAGCAGCGTCCGGCGACCTGCCGTTCTACCTGGAGCACCAGGTCGCCGACTTCCCGGACGCCACCGACCTCCTCGACCGCAACTTCGGCCACGGCGCGCCGCCGCGCTTCGGCGCGGGCTTCGACGACGTGGAACAGCTCCTGGCCGATGCCGCCCTCACCACCGACACCGACGAGCGGCTCACGCTCTACGAGGAGGCGACCGGGCTCATCCGCGAGCACGTGCCGATGGTGCCGATCGCCCACGGCGGGTCGGGCACGGCGTTCCTGGCGGATGTCACGAACGCCCAGGCCAGCCCGTTCGACACCGAGTACTTCGCCGTCATGGACCCGGACGGTCGCGGCGCCCTCACGTGGATCCAGGCAGCCGGGCCGAACGGCCTGTACTGCGCCGACGAGCACGACGGCGCATCGTTCCGTGTGTGCGCGCAGATCACCGAATCGCTGCTCAGCTACGGGATCGGCGGCACCGTGGTCCAGCCCGGCCTCGCGGAGACCTGGACCTCCGACGGCGACGGCACGGTCTGGACCTTCGAGCTCCGCCGTGGAGTGGTGTTCCACGACGGCTCGGCCCTCGATGCGAACGACGTGGTCGCCTCGTTCGGCGCCCAGTGGGACGCCGCCAGTCCGCTCCACACCGGCCGGGTCGGCGAGTTCGCGCCGTTCGTCGCCAACTTCGGTGCGTTCCTCGACGCGCCGCTTCAGACTCTCGTTCGCGGCGTGCAGCGACAGCTCCGCGCGACGGCGGTCAATCTGGGTCTGCATCCGTGCCAGGGTGATGTCCAGGTCGACAGGCTTGGTGATGTAGTCGTCGGCCCCCAGCTTGATTGCCTCGGCGATACCATCCTTCTCGTGGATG
>CAYGLH010000256.1:0-5554 GCA_964350535.1 uncultured Ilumatobacteraceae bacterium | reverse complement strand
GCGGACACTGACCGCAGGACTCGATCGACAAGAACCGCGACAAGCGGTACGCAGCATCGACCATGCACGTCGTGTCGTCGTAGACGATGAATCCGGCCGCGCCCATGCCGCTGCCGATTGCGGCGAAGCCCTCGTAGCTGACCGGCACATCGAGATCACGAGCCGGGATCACGGGATTCGCAACGCCCGAGAACACGGCCTTCACAGAACGCCCCGACCGCGGTCCGCTCCCCACGGCATCGATCACTGCGCGCAGCGGAGTTCCCAACTCGACCTCTCCCACGTCGGGCGCGACGACGTCACCGACGATCGTCGAGACGATCGTGCCAGGTGACTCGTCGGTCCCCATCGAGCGAAACCAGTCGCCACCGTGGGTGAGGATGTGCGGCACGTTCGACAGGGTCTCGACGTTGTTGACCAGCGTCGGGTTGGGACCTGTGTCGGAGCTGGACGCGCTGGTTGTGGACGACTCCCACCCCAACTGCGGTGACGACGCGAACAAGCCGTGTTCGTACGGCGCGAACCATCTCGGCAGTGGAGGACGCCCCTCGATCACCTCGAGCATCGCCTTCTCTTCACCGAACAGGTACTCATCCGGTCCGGCCACGACGGTCACGGTGCAGTCGTCGCAGAGCCCGGCGGACTGGAACTCCTGGATCGCTGACGTCACCCGATCGATCTCGCGTTCGAAGCTGGCCTTGAGGCACACGAAGACCGCTGCGGCGTCCACCGCCATCGCGGCGATCATCAGCCCTTCGACCAACTGGTACGGATTCGCTCGAATCAGTGCGCGATCCTTGAACGTCCCGGGTTCGCCCTCAGCACCGTTGCACACCACGTACGCTGGCCCCGGCTCCCGGGACGCGATGCCCGCCCACTTCGTTCCGGTCGGGAAACCACCGCCACCGCGTCCCCGGAGTCCCGCGTCGGTGATCAGCTCGATCGTTGCCGTCGCGCCGAGTTCACGCGCCCGCGCGAGTCCCTGTCCTCCGATCGAGTGCGATCGATACTCCTCGAGCGACTCGATCGGTTCGATAGGCAGCAAGAACGTCGACATGGCTGACCTCCTGGAGCAGACGCGGAACGCAGCCCGCAGCCTACGTCAAACTAGTGTTCACTAGAAATATCGATAGAGTGAGTCCATGGGATCGGTTTCGCCTCGACTCGTCCCCTCCGTCGTGATCTACGGCGACTTCAACTGCCCGTTCAGCGCCGTCGCGAACGCTCGGGCCGATCGGCTCGTTTCCGCAGGACGGCTGACCGTCGACTGGCGCTGTGTCGAGCACGACCCCACGATTGGCCCGAACGAGACGCCCCTGACCCCCGGACAGGAGTCGGAGTTCCGCTCCGAGCTCGACCAGATAACGAAACTACTCGCGCACGACGAACCGAACCGATTCCGCGTCCCCTCGCGCCGACTGAACACACGCGGCCTGAACCACGTCTACGCAGCGACCCCACCAGCGCATCGACACGCGTTGCGCGGTGCGCTGTTCGACGCCTACTGGGTCGACGATCGCGACTTGACCTCGCTCGGCGTACTGACCAAGATCGTCGACGAGTTCACCGCGCACGACTGGGAAAACAGCGCACACGACTCCGCCGATGTTGCCACGAAGACCACGGCGGCCTGGCAGCGCGAGTGGGAGGGCCTCCCCGAACCGATCGTGCCGACCATGATCATCGAGCACGGCTACGTCTCCCGCGGCCTCGGCGTCTTGGCTCGACTCGCCAGCGGATCCGTCACCTCCCCCGCCCCAAGACAAGGCCCGCGAGAACGCCTAAAGGGAGCATCAACATGACCACCTCACCCCCGGCGATCGAACCGTCGACGACACTCGCCGACCTGGTCAACGCCCATCCCCAGCTCGCCGCGACCCTCGAGGGCATGCAGCTGGATTACTGCTGTGGCGGACAGCGATCGCTCGCCCAGTCATGCCTCGAAGCGGGCATCGACATCGAGGACGCGATCCGAATGTTGCTCGAGGATGCCCGCTCCTCACCCGCCGCCACATCGACCTCACCCGATCTCCTGAGCTTGTCGCCGTCCGCGCTCGCCGATCACATCGAGCAGACGCACCACGCATTCCTGCGTGGCGCACTTCCGCGGCTCAGCGAGCTCGCCGCGCGTGTCGAATCCGCGCACGTCGAGCGCCACCCCGAGCTCGCAGACATCCGCCAAACATTCGAGACGCTGCGCGCCGATCTCGAACCGCACCTCGATTGCGAGGAACAGATCCTGTTCCCACTCATCCGAGAGATCGATGCGGCTCAACGGAGCAACCGATCTGTCAACGGCACGTTGAAGAACCCGGTCACGGTCCTGCACGACGACCACGAAGACCTCGGCGCTGCCCTCGCACGGCTGCGTAAGCTCACCGACACGTTCACCGCTCCCGACGACGCCTGCGCGAGCTACCGCGCCTTCTTCGACGGGCTGCACGACCTCGCCGACGACACACATCTCCACGTCCACAAGGAGAACAACATGTTGTTCCCCCGTGCCATCGAACGCGAACGCGAGCTGCGGAAGCGTACGCCCGCATGACCGATGTCGGTGGCGAGTCTCCGTGCTGGGCCCACCTGCTCGACGAGCTGGACAGCCGCAACACTCAGAGCCAGACCCGTGTCGACCTCGCCGAGATCCCAGACGACGGGACGGGAGCGGTGTGGAGCCTCCGCCACGGCGGCGACCTCGATGCCAACCTGATCAGGCTCGGTGCGGGCGAGGACATCGGAGAACACGTCAACGCCGCCGTCGATGTCCTGATCCTCGTGTGGGAGGGGTCCGGAGAGCTGACCATCGGCGACGAGACCGTTCAACTCCAGAGAGGCGTCGTCGCGCTCGTGCCCAGCGGCGCCAGGCGGAGCATTCGCGCACGAACTGCGCCGATCCGATACCTCACGGTTCACATCCGACGCGACCCACTCACCATCGGTCAACGCTGATACTCCGCGAACATCATCGAGCCTCGGAGACCGCCGGCGCCCAGAACTCCAACCGGTTGCCGGACGGATCGCGGACATCCACGATATCGGCACCCCAACGTGCCCCGATCTCCCCGACGTCGATCCCCGCGCGCAACAGTTCCGACCTGACCGCCTGCACGTCCCCAACCTGGAAGCTCAGCGTGATCCCCGCACCGCGACCCGGTGCGATCGTCGATCGCCGGGCATCAGCGACGCTCACAAAGGTCTCACGACTCACCGCGAACTCGACGAACCACTCGTTCTCGAACTCGACCGGCCAACGCAACCTCTCGCGGTAGAACACCACCATCTCCGTCCATCGATCCGTGTACAGGATCGTGTTCGAGCGCCTCACCGTGACCACGAACACAAGTGTCGCGGTCGGACAGTCGGCCTCTCCTGCTGGACCTCGTCTCGGATCGCACTCCGATGGATCGCGCCAGGCACGACCTGGTGGCGGCACGAAGCCCTGCGCGGTCGTCATAGCCCTGGATATTAGATCGTAATACGATGTATATATCGATAGAGTCCGGCCGGTGTCCGCCGGCCCGCAGCCCATTCTTCGGCATCCGTCCTGGCTCCGATTCCGCGCCCATCTCGTCGACTCCTCCGGGGTGCGGGTCCGCGTCATCGCCGGCATTGTCGGGTGCGGCGTCATGGGCGGAACGCTCGGCGCCGCCTACCTCACCGTCCTCGACGTCGTCCACGACCTGATCGGCCCCGACGCCTGGTCGCCGGCCACCCACCTCGTCGTCCTCGCGCTGGCCGGGGTGATAATCGCGGGCTCGATCAAGTTGCTGGGTCGTCCGGCCGACGTGGAGTTGCTCGTCGACAACATCCACGTCCCCGACGACCGCACCCAACGCGAGGCTCGCCTCCGCTCGTTGCTCCCGATCTCACTGCTCTGCATCGGGGCTGGGGGCACGCTCGGCCCCGAAGCGCCACTGGTCACAACGACCGGCACGCTCGCCCACCGCGGCGCACACCGAGCGGGGCTGTCGACCTCGGAGGTTCGCATCCTCACGATCACCGGAATGGCGGCGGGATTCGCCGTGCTGTTCGGAGCGCCGCTCGGAGGCGCGCTCTTCGCGCTCGAGATCCCACACCGGCGCGGGATCGGCTACCACGAAGCCGCGGTCCCCGCCTGCATCGGAGCACTCATCGGATTCGCCTGCTCCACGGCGACCGGCCGGCTCGGGCTCGCACCGATCTGGGACATTCCCATCATCAGCCGAATCACGTGGCCGGATCTGGGGTGGGCGGTCGTCGCCGGTGTGCTCGGGGCGATCGTCGCGCTGGCCTTCACGTGGGGCAGCCGCGCGTTGTCCACCACCTGCTCCTACGTCCCGCCATCACTCCGGCCGGCGATCGGCGGGCTGGCGCTCGGCGTGATGGCCCTGTACAGCCCGTTCGTTCTCACCAACGGCGAGTTCCAGATCGACGACCTGCTCGACACGACCGCCACCACGGCGTTGATCGTCGCCGCGGGAATGAAGCTCGCAGGCGCTGCCGTCTGCGTCGCCACGGGCTGGCGGGGTGGTTTCATCATCCCGCTGTTCTTCGTCGGGTTCTGCATCGGCGAAGCGGTCGCCCCGTACCTGCCCGGCGCCACCGAGTGGCCGTTCGTCCTCGGCGTGATGATCGCCGCCAACGTCGGCGTCACCAAGACCCCACTGGGATCGACCGTCGTCGTGACCGAGATGGCCGGTGCGGCGATCCTGCCAAGTGCACTGACCGCTGCCATCGTCGCCCTCGCACTCACCTCGTCGCTCACCGTGATCGAGTCACAGCGCGATCGGGTCGACGTCTACGGTGCGCGCATATGACCTCCGCCGGCGAAACCCCGCTGACCGAGGACGAGTACCGCTCGCTCGCCGAATTCCGTTACGCACTCCGGCGGTTCCTCTCGTTCTCCGAAGATGCCGCCCGCGAGCGTGGACTCACACCCACCCAGCACCAGCTCCTTCTCGCCATCCGCGGCGCCGAGGCGACCGGTGATTCGCCGTCGCTAACCGACCTCGCCGAACGACTCCACACCCGGCTCCACTCCACCGGCGAGCTCGTCGGACGAGCCATCGAGCACGGCCTCGTCGAACGCCACACCGACCCCAACGATGCCCGCAGGGTCCTGCTATCGACAACTGCGCAGGGCCGCGAGCACCTCGAGGAGCTCTCCCTCCTCCACCGACGCGAGCTCCGCCGCTTCCGCTCCACGATGAACGAAGTGCTCGACGCCATCGCCGAATGAACACGGGAATCAAGCGCGTCGGCAGTATCCACGCATATCGCTCAGCGATTCGCCGGGCGCTGCCCGCTCAATCCGGCACCCTTGCGCTCACAGATGTGCGCAGGAATGCGCGTCCCGGGTCCGGTGTTTGAGGGCAGGCGACGGTCGGACATCAGCGGCCCGCGAGCGTCTACCCAGATCAGATCTCGGCGATGGCCTCGATCTCGACCAGGATGTCTGGTCGGTAGAGCGCCTGCACCCCGATGAGGGTTGCAGCAGTCGGCGTCATGCCGCTCTCGAAGGCTGCGCCCATCCCCGCTGCGACCTCACCCATCTTCGCCTCGTCGAAGTCCACGA
>CAYGLH010000255.1:1621-5565 GCA_964350535.1 uncultured Ilumatobacteraceae bacterium | reverse complement strand
ATGTTGTTTGCCGATGCCGGGGCCGAGCATCTGCATGTCGTCGATCTGGATGGCGCGAAGTCGGGTGACCCCGTCAACCGCCCGGTGGTGGCGGCGATCTGTGGCGCGCTCGACGGACGGGCACACCTCCAGACCGGTGGCGGAGTGCGCTCCGTCGCGGATGCCCGCGACCTCGCCGAGGCGGGTGTCGCGCGGGTGGTGATGGGCTCGGCTGCCGTGCGTCACCCCGACATCGTCGGAGAGGCGAGCGAGGTCGTCGCCGTGGCTGTCGGCCTCGACCATCGCGACGGCGAGCTCGCCGTGCACGGGTGGACCGAGGGCAGCGGTGTGCGGCTCGACGATGCCTACGGCCGGTTCCCGACCGCCGCCGCCTTCGTCATCACCGACATCGCCCGCGACGGCATGTTGGCGGGGCCCGACGTCGAGGGCCTGCGGGCGTCGGTCGAGCGCGCCCATGCACCCGTGATCGCCAGCGGCGGCGTCGCCGGGCTCGACGACCTCGACGCCTTGGCGGGCATCGACGGGCTCGGCGGGATCATCACCGGCAAGGCGCTGTACGAGCGCAGGTTCACCGTCGTCGAGGCGCTCGCCCGGCTGGAGCCGCGATGAGGGGAATGCGATGAGGGTGGCGCGCGTGATCCCGTGCCTCGACGTCACCGGCGGGCGCGTGGTGAAGGGCACCAACTTCGTCGATCTGCGCGACGCCGGCGACCCGGTCGAGCTCGCCGCTCGCTACGACGTCGAGGGCGCCGACGAGCTCGTGTTCCTCGACATCACCGCGTCGAGCGACGATCGCAGCACCACGATCGACATGGTCGAACGGGTCGCCGACGAGGTGTACATCCCGTTCACGGTCGGCGGTGGCATCCGCACCGTCGCCGATGCCCGGGCGATGTTGCGTGCCGGCGCCGACAAGGTGAGCGTCAACACGGCCGCGGTGCAGCGGCCAGAGCTGATCGAGGAGATCGCCGCCGAGTTCGGCGCCCAGTGCGTGGTGTGCGCGATCGACGCCAAGCGCCGGCCGGACGGGTCGGGGTGGGAGGTCTTCCTCCACGGTGGCCGGACGCCGACCGGGATCGACGCCGTCGAATGGGCGCGCGACGCCGTGCGTCGCGGCGCGGGCGAGATCCTGCTCACGTCGATGGACCGCGACGGCACCCGTGAGGGCTTCGACCTCGAGCTGACCTCGGCGATCACCGACGCGGTGACGGTGCCGGTCATCGCCAGTGGAGGTGTGGGCACGCTCGATCACCTCACCGACGGCATCGTCGACGGTGGTGCCGATGCCGTGCTCGCCGCCTCGATCTTCCACTTCGGCGAGCACACGGTCGCCGAGGCGAAGGCGGTGTTGGCCGACGCCGGCATCATCGTGCGTCCCGTGACCGCACTACCTTCGAGCTCATGACCTCCACCGTCACCACCGAGCGGCGTGGTGCCGCACTCGTCTGCCACATCGACGACGGCAAGGCGAACGCGCTGTCCAAGGACGTGATCGCCGCGATCGGCCGCGCCGTCAATGAGGGGGCACACGACCAGGACGTCGCAGCGGTGGTCCTCCACGGTCGCGCCGGCAAGTTCTGCGCCGGGTTCGATCTCGACGTGATGCGGGGCGGCGATGTCGGAGCCATCACCGATCTGGTGTGTGACGGCGGCGACCTCGTGCGCTCGATCTACGCCGCCGGCGTTCCGGTGATCGCTGCGTGCACCGGCCATGCGCTGGCCGCCGGCGCGCTGGTGCTGTTGGCGTGCGACGTGCGGGTCGGCGCCGACGTCGACTGCAAGATCGGCCTCAACGAGGTGGCGATCGGGATGGTCCTGCCCGACTGGGCGCTCACGATCGCCGCCGAACGGCTCAGCAAGCGGCACATGCAGCGAGCGGTCGCCACCGCCCGGGTCACCGACGCCGGCGGCGCCGTCGACGTCGGCTTCCTCGACGAGGTGGTCGCCGAGGAGCAGGTGCTCGATCGGGCGTTGGCCGTCGCCGAGGAGTGCGCCGCGCTCGATCGTCGGGCCTACGCGGGCACCGTGCGGGCCGTGCGCGGCGGGGTGCTCGCCACGCTCGAGGCGCAGGTCGCCGCCGACCGCGCCAGTGGCGCCAGGCCCTGAGGCCGACCGGTAGGTTGCCGTTCATGGCAACACCCGCAGTGAACCAGAAGATGGAGTACCGCCGGCTGGGCAACACCGGCCTGAAGGTCAGCGTCCTGTCGTTCGGGAGCTGGGTCACCTTCGACACCCAGCTCGACACCGGGCTCGCCCGGGACTGCATGGCGGTCGCCGGCGAGGCAGGGTGCAACTTCTTCGACAACGCCGAGGCGTACGCCGGCGGCAAGAGCGAGGAGATCATGGGGGCGGCGCTGCGCGAGCTCGGCTGGCCGCGCTGGTCGTACGTGCTCACCACGAAGGTCTTCTGGGGCCTGCGGCGCGGCGTGCCGAACATGAACAACACGCTGAACCGCAAGTATCTGATGCAGGCGATCGACGGCTCCCTCGAGCGGTTCGGCCTCGACTTCGTCGACGTCCTCTACTGCCACCGCGCCGACCCGGAGACGCCGCTCGAGGAGACCGTGTGGGCGATGAGCGACATCGTCTCGTCCGGCAAGGCCCACTACTGGGGAACCAGCGAGTGGAGCGCCGACGACATCCGCGGGGCGATCGAGATCGCCGAACGTCATCACCTGCACAAGCCGGTCACCGAGCAGAGCCAGTACAACCTGCTCGAGCGGCGCAAGGTCGAGAAGGAGTACCGCCGGATCCAGGACGACTTCGGCTACGGCAACACGATCTGGAGCCCGTTGGCGTCGGGTCTGCTCACCGGCAAGTACCGCGACGGCATCCCGGAGGGCTCCCGCGGGGCGCTCGAGGGATATGGCTGGCTCGCCGGCCGGCTCACCGACGAGGAGGTGCTCGCGCGCGTCGAGCGGCTGCGGCCGATCGCCGACCGTCTCGGCTGCTCGATGGCGCAGCTGGCACTCGGGTGGTGCACGCTGAACCCGCACGTGTCGTCGGTGATCACCGGGGCGTCGAGGGTCGAGCAGGTCGAGCAGAACTTCGCCACGGTCGACGTGATCCCTGCCCTCACCGACGATGTGAAGGCCGAGATCGAGTCGGCGATCAGCGACGGCTGAGCAGGTCGTCGACCCATCGGGTCACGACGTCGACGACCGCGCCCGTTCGGCCTTGGAGGAAGTGGTCGGCCATGGCGACGGTCTCGACCGACACGTCCGGCCAGTCGGCGACGACCGGCTCGATCGTGTCCGGCGGGCTGAACTGGTCGTGGGCCGGCACGACGAGCAGGGTCGGTCCGGTCGGCGGCGCCGACGCGGGCATCGCCGCCAGCGGAGGGGCCACCGCGACCCAACCTGTCACACCGGGGTCTGACACCTTTGTGACAGGTTGGGCGAGGGCGATCATCGCGCCGAAGGAGTAGCCGGTCGCCAGGAGGGGGAGGGCCGGCCAGCGTCCGCGGAGTTCGGCGAGTGCGGCGGCGGCGTCGAGGCGTTCGCCGCGACCGTCGTCGTACGCGGCGCGGAAGTCGAAGCGGAGGGTTGCCACACCGATCGCCGGCAGCGCCTCGAACAGCGCGCCGACGACGTGGTCGTGACGGGAGCCGCCGTATTGGGGATGGGGGTGGCAGACGATCGCCGCTGCTCGCGGCGCTGCAGGCACCGCGAGGTCGCCGGCCAACGTGATGCCGTCGGTGGTGGTCGGTGCGACTGGCGACACCACCGGATCGTCCACGGGTTGCTCCACCCGGGCGACGGTACCCTGCTCGCATGGCCGTGGACGCCGACAAGCTGCCGATCAAAATGCTCAACGACCGCGTGCTGGTCAAGATCGCCGAGCGCGACGGCGAGCGTCGTTCGTCCGGCGGCATCGTCATCCCGGCGACCGCGCAGGTGTCGAAGCGCCTGATCTGGGCCACGGTCGTGGCGCTCGGGCTCGGC
>CAYGLH010000255.1:0-1611 GCA_964350535.1 uncultured Ilumatobacteraceae bacterium | reverse complement strand
ACGTCCGGGCGTGCGAGATCGGCGACAAGGTGCTGTTCAGCCCCGAGGACCGGTACGAGGTCGAGGTGCAGGGCGAGGACTACGTGATGTTGCGCGAGCGCGAACTGCACGCGGTCGCCGCCGAAAGGATCGAGGCCTCCACGGGTCTCTATCTCTAGGCTGGCCCGATGCCCGACGCGACCGCCATCGAGGTCTCACCCGAACAGCTCGGTGAGGTCACCTACAACTCCGACGGACTCGTCCCGGCGATCGCCCAGGACATCGAGAACGGCGACGTGCTGATGATGGCCTGGATGAACGCCGAGTCGCTCGCCATGACCCTCGCCGAGGGGCGGATGGTCTACTGGTCGCGCAGCCGCCATGAGCTGTCGCGCAAGGGCGACACCAGTGGCGACCGCCAGTTCGTCCGCGAGGCCTACTTCGACTGCGACGGCGACACGCTCCTCTTCAAGGTCGAGCAGGAGGGTGCGGGGGCGTGCCACACCGGCGCCCGCACGTGCTTCTACCGTTCGTTCGGGACCGCCTGACCGCTCGATGAAGATCCGGCCGAGCCGCGACGAGTTCCACGCGTACGCCGCCGAGCACGCCATCGTGCCGGTCTGGACCGAGCTGCTCGCCGATCTCGAGACACCCGTCGCGGCGTACGCCAAGCTCGTCGGCGACGAGCCCGGGTTCCTCCTCGAGTCGGTGGAGGGCGCCGAGCGATGGGCCAGGTTCTCCTTCGTCGGCCGCCGCCCGTCGGCGACGCTGGTCCTGCGCGACGGCACCGTCGAACTGTCAGGGGCATTGCCGGAGGGCCTGCCGACCGACCAGGGAATCCTCGCCGCCCTCGACGCGTTGCTGACACAGACCACCAGCCCGACCTTCGACGACCTCCCCCCGCTGCACGGCGGGATCATGGGCTACCTCGGCTACGACGTGATCCGCGAGGTCGAGCGCTTGCCCGACGCGCCCCACGACGACCGCTCGTACCCCGACGCGGTGATGTCGGTGATCGGCTCGCTCGCGGCCTTCGACCACTGGCGCCAGCGGGTGTATCTGATCGAGAGCGTGCCGACCGCCGGCCTGTCGGCCGACGAGCTCGACGCCGCCTACGACGCAGCGGTCGACCGCGTGTTCGCCGCGGTGGACGACCTGGCCGAGCCGCTGCCGTACACGCCGGTGGAGCCACCGTCGGCAGACGACGTGCTGCCGGAGCTGCATTCGTCGATGCCGAACGGCCTCTACCAGCGGGCGGTCGAGGTGGCGAAGGACTACGTCGTCGCCGGCGACATCTTCCAAGTGGTGCTCGCCCAGCGCTACGACCTCGACCTCGACGCCGACCCGTTCGACGTGTACCGGGTGCTGCGCCAGGTCAATCCGTCGCCCTACATGTACTTCGTGCGCCATCCCGAGCTGACGATCGTCGGGTCGTCGCCCGAGCCGATGGTGCAGCTGCTCGATCGCAAGGTGATCTCCCGGCCGATCGCCGGCACCCGCCGCCGCGGCAAGACCGACGAACACGACCGGCGGATGGCCGCCGAGCTGAGCGAGCATCCCAAGGAGCGCGCCGAGAACGTCATCCTGGGCGATCTCGCCCGCAACGGCGTCGGTCGGGTGGCCGAGGTCGGC
>CAYGLH010000254.1:0-5565 GCA_964350535.1 uncultured Ilumatobacteraceae bacterium | reverse complement strand
GTCCCGTAGGCGCGACCGACCGCGAACGCCACCTGTGGCGGTCGGATCTGAGGATCGAGGATGTGCGAGCACCAGAGCGGGTCGACCCGCACGCGCACGCCGTGACGTTGGAGTTGGTCGAACGAGCGTCGCGAGCGGATCGGGTGGATCAAGCCGACAGGCGAGCCCGGCCCTTGGCGCGGCGGGACTTGAGGACGGCCCGACCGGCGCGGGTGCTCATGCGGGCGCGAAAGCCATGCTTGCGGGCACGGCGGCGGTTGTTGGGCTGGTACGTACGCTTCACGACAACTCCGAACGGTTCGAGACGACAAGGCGAAAGCCGACGATCGACAGGCGCTCCGAATCCCGGACACGGGTCGAGCGCAGACGACCGACTCATCAAGGCTACGGCGGGGAGATCACCTCTCCCAACCATCCCCTGCAAAGCACATCGATGTAAGTTACCCACAGGCGCTGCGTAGCCCGCGTCATGCCTGCATGCGGCATGTGTTTGGGATCCATGTCGGGGCATTTGGAGAGCGTGGTAGCGTGCGTCATTCCCCCTCGGCCAGGCAGTGTCCACACTCTGTGGACAACGGTGTGGACGACCTCGCACAGCAGTGAACGACCGGAGCAGAGAGAGTTGAGCGACGCAGACGACGTCTGGACCCAGGTCACACTGTCGCTGAGATCGCAACTCGCCGAGTCGGTCTGGTTCTCGACGTTCCAGGACATCGCACCGCTCGAGTCGGCACCCGACGTGCTCCGGCTCGTCGCGCCGAGCGCCTACGTGCGCGACCGCATCCTGTCGCGATACCTCCCCCTCGTCACCGATGCGCTCGACGAGATCGGTCAAGGTGGGCGAACCGTCCAGATCGACATCGCCGCGCCGGGACACGAACCCGACGACCACGCCGACGACCTGACGGTCCAACCGCTCGCCGAGCCCGCCGAGATGACCCAGGTCGATGCCGGCGCGAGCCCGTCGACGACCTCGACCTCGGTCCTCGAGGCCGAACAGGCGGCGATGCACGAGGCCGGCCTGAACCCGCGGTACACCTTCGAGACCTTCGTGAAGGGAGCGTCGAACCAGTTCGCGCTCGCCGCCGCGCTACGCGTCGCCGAAACGCCGGCTCGGAGCTACAACCCGCTGTTCATCTACGGGTCGGCCGGTCTCGGCAAGACCCACCTGCTGCACGCCATCGGGCACTACGTCAGCTCGAACTACCGACACCACGTGGTGCGCTACGTGTCGACCGAGACGTTCATGAACGAGTTCGTCGAGGCGATCCGCCAGAACACCACCACGTCACTGCGCACCAGGTACCGCGAGATCGACGTGCTGCTGATCGACGACATCCAGTTCATCGCCGGCAAGGAAGGCCTCCAGGAGGAGTTCTTCCACACGTTCAACTCGCTTCACGGCGCCAACAAGCAGATCGTGATCTCCTCGGACCGCATGCCCGACGCCATCCCCACGCTCGAGGAGCGCCTGCGCGGCCGGTTCAAGTGGGGCCTGATCACCGACATCCAGCCGCCCGATCTCGAGACCCGGCTGGCGATCCTCCGCAACAAGGCCGAGCGCGACCGCGTCGAGGTGCCGAGCGACACCCTCGAGTTCATCGCCAGCAACATCTCGACCAACATCCGCGAGCTCGAGGGCGCCCTGATCCGCGTCACCGCCTACGCCAGCTTGAACCAGGTGCCGATCACCACCGAGCTCGCACAGAACCAGCTCACCGATCTCCTCATCGACAACAAGCCCAAGGTGCGGACCGACGAGGAGTTGCTCGCCGAGATCGCCGACATCTTGAAGTTCGACGTCGACGCGTTGAAGGGCAAGAGCCGGCAGCGCCCCCTCGTCACCGCCCGCCAGATCGCCATGTACGCGTTCCGTGAGACGACCGACCTCAGCTATCCCGCCATCGCCCGCATCTTCGGGGGCCGCGACCACACCACGGTGATCCACGCCAACGAGAAGATCCAGCGGCTGATGAAGGAACGCAAGCAGATCTACGACCAGGTCACCGATCTGCTCGGTCAGCTCAACACGTGATGACCGGCTCGTTCACGTCCTGCGCCCGCGCCGTCCTGGGGACAACGCGGTGGACGCGACAGCGGAGAACGTGCTGGCGCGCGGTGGACAAGCTGATGTCGTCCACCGCGTCACATCCGTGTAAGACGCGCGCTGGGGATCGGCGACGAT
This sequence comes from uncultured Ilumatobacteraceae bacterium, assembly GCA_964350535.1. Taxonomy (GTDB): domain Bacteria; phylum Actinomycetota; class Acidimicrobiia; order Acidimicrobiales; family Ilumatobacteraceae; genus CAYGLH01. The sequence continues at coordinate 3,380 of CAYGLH010000254.1, read as the reverse complement.
CCGCTGTGCACGGCGCTCCGGGTCCTACGCTGGCGCGACGCGCCACTGTCCACAGTCCACAGGACCTACTACTGGCACTGTCTGTTGAGACATCCCTGCATGAGGAGAAGTACCCACTGTGAAGTTTCGATGCGAACGTGACGTCCTCGCCGAGGCGCTCGCAACGGCCGGTCGGGCCGCCACCAACCGCACCGGCACCCTGCCCGTGCTCGCGGGCGTACGCATCGATGTCGCAGGCGACGTCCTCACGATCACCGGTACCGACCTCGAGCTGACGATCCGGCTCACGGTCGACGTCGGTGGCGAGGTCGACGGTTCGGTGGTCGTGCCGGCGAAGCTCGTCGGTGACATCGTGCGGGCGCTGCCGGCAGGTGCGGTGGAGGTGGTCGCGGGCGACGACGACGTGTCGATCAGCGCCGGTCGCTCACAGTTCGCCGTCCGTCCGCTGTCGCTCGACGACTACCCGGCGCAGGTCCAACCCGCCGCCGATGCCGTCACGCTGCCGGCCGCCGATGTCGCGGAGGCGTTGCACCAGGTGGTGCGCGCGGCCTCGAGCGACGACGCCCGCGCCGTGCTCACCGGGGTGTTGCTGGCCGCGGAGGAGGACGGCCTGCGGATGGTGGCCACCGACGCCTACCGGCTGGCGGTGCGCGACCTGCCCGACTCCGACGTGTTGGGGTCCGGGCAGAAGGTGCTGATCCCGGCGCGTGCGCTGGGCGAGCTGCAGCGGGTCATCGGCGACGCCGAGGAGCTGACCGTCCGCCTCGGCGAGCGCGAGGCGACCTTCGAGTGCGGCGGCACCCGCCTCACCACCCGTCTCATCGAGGGCGAGTTCCCGAACTACCGGAACCTGCTCCCGTCGAGTCAGCCGAACGTGCTCACCGTCGGACGCGAGGCGCTGCAGGAGGCGATCCGGCGGGTGAAGATCCTCGCTCAGGACTCCACGCCCGTGCGGCTCGGGCTCGGTGGGCCGACCGTGCAGATCACGGCGATCACCCAAGACGTCGGCAATGCCGCCGACGAGATCGACGGGAGCTACGACGGCGAGGAGATGACGGTCGCCTTCAACCCCGACTACCTCGTCCAGGGCATCGAGGCGATCGAGGGCGACGAGTTGACGTTGACCACGATGGATCCGATGAAGCCGGCGGTGCTGCGCGGCGTCGGCCGGGACGACTACCTGTACCTGCTGATGCCGGTACGGGTGCCGTGACCGCGGTCGCGTGAGCCGGGCGTCGTGACCGGGCGCCGATGATCGTCGAGCACCTCGAGCTCGTCGACTTCCGCAACTATCGCGAGGCGTCGTTCGACCTCACGGCCGGCACCACCGCCGTGGTGGGCGACAATGGCCAGGGCAAGACGAACTTCGCCGAGTCGCTCGCCTATCTGGCGACCCTGTCCAGCTTCCGCGGCGCGCCGGGCGACGCGCTCGTGCGGGTCGGTGCCGACACCGCGATCATCCGTGCCACGATCCGCCACGACGACGGCCGCGACGCGCTGATCGAGGCCGAGCTGTCCCGCGTCGGACGCAACCGGGTCCAGGTGAACCGGCAGCGGCTCGGTCGCACTCGCGACCTGCTCGGCACGGTGCGGGTGACCGTGTTCAGCCCGGACGACCTCACGCTGATCAAGGGCGGCCCCGGCGACCGCCGGCGATTCATGGACGATGCGTTGGTGGCACTCGCGGTGAAGTACGACGCGATGCGGCTCGAGATCGATCGTGTCGTCCGCCAGCGGAACACGTTGCTCAAGCAGTCCGGTGGCACGCTGACCGACGAGATCGACGTCACCCTCGAAGTGTGGGACAACAAGCTCGCGGCGCTGGCCGAGCCGTTCGGCCACGCCAGGGCGACGTTGGTGGCGAGGCTGTCACCGATGGTGCTCGAGGCGTACGACCGGCTCGCCGGGGCGACGACGCCGATCGACCTGGTCTACGAGCCGGCCTGGCGGCGCACCGGGCTGGCGACCGCACTGCGCGACGCGCGACGCGACGATCTGCGACGGGGTGTGTCGACGGTCGGACCCCACCGCGACGAGCTCGAGCTGCGCATCGACGGCCTGCCGAGCCGTACCCACGCGTCGCAGGGCGAACAGCGCACGTTGGCGCTGGCGCTGCGACTGGCGGCGCACGAGCTCGTCGCGGAGCGCACCGGATCGTCCCCGGTGCTCGTGCTCGACGACGTACTGTCCGAACTCGACGAGGCACGCGCCACGGCATTGCTCGATCACCTCCCTCCGGGTCAGGTGGTGCTCACGACCGCCAGCGCGCTGCCGACGGCGGCACACCCCGATCGGGTCCTGCGCATCGCCGACGGCGCGGTCGCTACGGTGGCCCGATGACCACCCGTGCGACCGAGCGGTAGCGGGGGACCGCGATGACCGATCCGGTTCCGATCACCGCGTCGCTCGACGGCGTGATGCGCTCACTGCGCGGCGGCGACCGCCGGCAGATCGGCGGCGTGTTCGGCCGCTGGGACGAAGCGGTCGGCGAGGCGGTCGCCGCGCACGTGCGACCGGTACGGCTCGACGAGGGCGTGCTCACGGTCGAGGCGGAGGACCCCGCCTGGGCGACCGAGGTGAAGTTCCTCGCCGACACCATCGTGCAGCGCCTCGCAACGGTGGCCGGCGTCGAGCTACAACGCATCGAGATCCGCGTCGCCGGTCGCCGCTGACCCCCCGGATCCCGGGGCCCGCAGCACGATTCACAAGCGCGCGATCACCGGCCTGCGGCGCCTCGGCATCCCCCGAACTGCCACACCCCGCTGGTAGGCTGGAAGCACTCGTGATCCAGTCCGAGCGCGGTCGTTCGAGCACCGCATCGTGGCGATCACCACGCAGCAAAATGCCTGCATACAGGCGTTCTACAGATCGAGGTACGCGTGTCGACCGACACCGCAGCAAGCAGGAGCACACCAGCGGCCGGATCGTCCCGAGGACGGTCGGGTCCGACCGCGGCGGGCAGCTATGACGCCAAGGCGATCCAGGTCCTCGAGGGCCTCGATCCGGTGCGCAAGCGCCCCGGCATGTACATCGGGTCCACGGGCCTCGCCGGTCTGCACCACCTGATCTGGGAAGTCGTCGACAACTCCGTCGACGAGGCGATGGCGGGCTACTGCACGCGCATCGACGTCAGGCTCCTCGCCGACGGCGGCTGCCAGGTCGTCGACAACGGTCGCGGCATCCCGGTCGATCCATATCCCTCCGGCGAGCACAAGGGCAAGAGCGCGGCCGAGGTCGTGCTCACGGTGCTCCACGCCGGTGGCAAGTTCGGCGGCGAGGGCTACAAGGTCTCGGGCGGTCTGCACGGCGTGGGCGTGTCCGTCGTCAATGCCCTGTCCGAGAAGCTCGTGATCGAGGTCGATCGCGGCGGGAAGCGCTAC
>CAYGLH010000253.1:0-5606 GCA_964350535.1 uncultured Ilumatobacteraceae bacterium | reverse complement strand
CGATGAGGCATGCTGGCCGTCATGCACGTGGTGATCGTCGGCGCCGGCGAGGTCGGTTGGTTCCTCGCCGAGCGGCTCGGCAACGAGGAACACGACGTCGTCGTGATCGAGCGGGACGAGGCGACCGCGGCGGCGATCGGTGCGGAGCTCGACGTGCAGGTCGTGGTCGGCAGCGCCACCGTGCCGTCGGTGCTGTCGGCGGCGCGCATCGAGCGCGCCGGCCTGCTCGCCGGCGTCACCCAGAACGACGAGGTGAACCTGATCGCCTCGCTGCTGGCGAAGGAGGCCGGCGTCCCGCACACCGTCGTCCGGATCCAGACCGACGAGCTGCGCGGCGAGCCCGGGCGGGCGTTGCGCAAGGCGATGCGGGCCGACCTCGTGATCGACCCCGACCTCGACACGGCCGACGAGATCATGGAGCTGACCCACGGGGGCGGCGCCGACGAGGTCTATCCGATGTCGGCCGCCGACTTCGTCGTGCTCGGCGCGGTGGTCGAGGACACCTCGCCGCTGGCGGGGCGCGACCTCAAGCAGATCGGTGCCCAATTCGAGCCGGACTGGCACTTCCTGTTCGGTGCGGTCACCCGCCACGGCGAGACTGTGATCCCGCGTGGCGACCAGACGATCGAGGCGGGCGACCACGTCCGGGTGCTCACCACCCGCCAGCGGCGGGGGGAGATCATGGAGCTCCTCGGTGCGCCGGTGCGCCGGGTGCGGCGGGTGATGGTGCTCGGCGGGGGCGCCGTCGGCTCGCGGGTCGCCGAGCGGCTCGCCGACGAAGGCGCCGAGGTCACGCTCATCGAGTACGACCAGGACCGTGCGTGGGCGCTCGCCGAACGGCTCAACCCCGTCTCGGTCGTGCACGGCAACATCACCGACACCGAGCTGCTCACCGAGGAGTCGATCTCCAGCCGCGACTTCGTGCTGGCGACCACCGGCGATGACGCTGCCAACGTGCTCGCCTGTGCCTACGCGGCGGCCCAGGGCGACGCGTTCACGGTCGCCGTCCTCCACCGGCTCGCCCTGCTGCCGCTCGTGCGGCAGTTCGGCATCGACGCGATGGTCAGCCCGCGCACCGCCTCGGCCAACGCGGTGCTGCGCGACATCCGCGGGGGCACGGCCTCGGTGGCGACGTTCCTCGAGAGCGACGTCGAGGTCAACGAGTTCGAGATCCAGGCCGGGAGCCGCGCCGACGGCGCCACCGTGGCCGACCTCCACCTGCACCGTGACGTGCTGCTCGGCGCCGTGATCCGCGACGACGGCACGGGGCAGATCGTGCGCGGCCACACGGTGCTCAACGCCGGCGACAACGTCGTGGCGTTCGCTCGTCCCGACGGGCTGCACGTCGCCCGTAAGGCGTTCGAGGCGTGACGACCGAACGGTTGACCCGTCGCCGCGTGTTCGGATCGGGCGGGCGCGGCGAGCGTTTGCGCGAGGGTCGCGGCATCAACTCGCTCCCGCTGAGCGTCGTCAGCCTCGTCCTACTGGTCGTCGGTGTCGGCGTGTTCGTCGCCGGGATGATCGAGGTGTTCGACGGTGGTCCCGAGGTCTGGCCGCTGCTGCTGTACGGCGCGGCCGTCGGGACGCTCGGTTGGTTCGGTCGGCAGTACACGTTCGTGCCGGCCCAGATCCGCATCATCGACGTGTTCAACACGGTCACCGTGGCGTGGCTGGCGATGGCGGTCGCCGGTGCGATCCCCTACCTCATCACCGGGCACTTCACGCGGGTCGACGACGCCCTCTTCGAGTCGGTGTCGGGGTTCACCACCACGGGCGCGACGGTCACGACCGACATCGAAGCCACCTCGCACGGGCTCCTCTTCTGGCGGTCGACCACGCAGTGGATGGGAGGCATGGGCGTCATCGTGCTGGTCGTGGCCGTGCTGCCCACGGTCGGCTCTGGCGGGATGAGCCTGATGCAGGCCGAGGCGCCGGGCCCGACCGGCGAGCGGCTCACCCCCCGTGTCCGCGAGACCGCCCGCCGGTTGTGGGGCGTGTACCTCGGACTGACCGCGGCGCTGATCGGCGCCTACTGGGTGGCAGGCATGTCCATCTTCGATGCGGTCAACCACAGCTTCACCACCGTCTCGACGGGTGGGTTCTCGACCTACCAGGCGTCGATGGCGCACTTCGAGCAGGCCTCCATCCAGTGGATCTGCATCGTCGCGATGTTCCTCGCCGGTGGCAGTTTCACGCTGTACTACCGGGCGCTGCGGGGCAACCCGAAGCCCCTGCTGCGCTCGACCGAGTTCTACCTCTACATCGCCTTCGTCGCAGGGATCACGGCATGGGCGTTCGTCTCGGCGGGCTACGGCGGCGGGCAGCCGTCGGGGTTCCGCGACACCCTCTTCACCACGGTGTCGACCGTGACCACCACGGGCTACGTCACCACGGACTACGGCAACTGGAGCCAGACCGCGCAGTCGCTGCTGCTCGTGGCGCTACCGATCGGGGCGATGGCCGGATCGACCGCCGGTGGCATCAAGATCGTGCGCGTGATGGCGGTGGCGAGCTTCGCCCACCGCGAGGCGCTGAAGCACCTCCATCCGCGCCTGGTCCGGCCGATCCGCGTCGGCAACGGGATCCTCCCCGACGACGTCGCCGGCAAGGTGGTGGGGTTCATCCTCCTGACGCTGGTCATCTTCGGTGGCGGGTCGGTGCTGATCGCCGCCACCGGGCCCGACCTGATCACCTCGTTCTCGGCCTCGGCCACCGCGCTCGGCAACGTCGGCCCCGGCCTCGGCGAGCTCGACCACGGCGGCGACTTCACCGTGCTCCCGAGCCTCGCCCGGGCGATCGCGATGGTGCAGATGTTGCTCGGACGTCTCGAGATCTACCCGGTCATCCTGGCGTTGTCGGTCGTGACGTTGCGGGTTCCGCACCTCGTGCTGCGCCGCTCGACCTGGCGCCGCTGAGGGCCCTCGGTCGGGCCGGACGTCAGTGCGCGGCCGGGGTGATCGTGCGCTCGGCCGTGAGCGCACCCTTCAACACCCGCACGACGAGCTGACCGTTCGACAGGCTCGCCTCGACGTCGGCCCCGAACCCGGTGGGGATGTCGACGTGACGCTCGTAGCCGCCGTACTCCCACTCGTGGAGCACGTAGTCGCGTGGCCCGGCACTGCGCAGTTCCGCGGTGAACGAGAGGCCGTCGGCGGTGAGCCGGATCGTGACGTCGTCGTTCGTCACGGCCGGCAGTGGAGCAACGATCACGTACGCACCGGGTGTCTCGTAGCTGTTCACCGGCACCCGTTGCGGCGTCATCGAGCGCGCCGTCTCGGCGGTGTTCGAGCGGACCTCGTCGTGTGTCGCACGATCGCTCATGCCGCTGACGCTACGCGTCCGCTCGGCCGGTGTCCACGGGCGACGACCGGGCGGGCGATCGCCGTCGCGGGTGCAACCTGTCGCGACGGGGTCTGACACCTTTGTGACAGGTCACCAGCGGGGGGCGAGGCGGGTGAGGGCGCGGGCGACGCCGTAGAGCCGTTCGGGCGTGCGCCGGTCGTCGCTGCGCAGGGTGTTGGTGGCGACGCGCAACGCTCCGCCGACGAGGGCAGGGTCACCGGCGCCCATCGCCAGCAGCGCCTTGGCCACGACCGGTCGGCCGAGGAAGCGATCGGTCAGCCGTCCGACCTGGTGATAGGTGCCGAGCGCGTCGTCGAGCATCGTCGGGTAGCGCTGCAGGCTGGCCGGGCCGCCCCCCGACAGCGCGTCGTCGAGCGCCTCGGCGGCGAGCCGTCCGGTCATCAGCGCGGCATCGACGCCCGTGCCGGTGAGGGGGTTCGCCGCGCCGGCGGCGTCGCCGACGACGAGGAACGTCGGACCCATCTTCGGGAACACCGACCCGCCGAGCGGGATGCGGAACCGCGTCGGCGGCTTGAGACTGGCGTCGGGGTCGAACCCCCAGCGGTCGGCGACGTCCCAGGCGAAGCGATCGAGCAGCTTGAGGGCGTTGACGCTCATCACGTCGCGGTAGCTCGACAGGATGGTGACTCCCACGTTGACGGTGCCGTCGCCGAGCGGTGTGGCCCACCCGAACCCCTCGATCGGGTTGCCGTCGTCGTCGGGGATCCCGACGCAGACCTCCATCGTGTCGCGGTCGTGATCGGGGCTCTCGAAGTAGGTGCGGGTCGAGATGGCGTACGGCCAGTCGGGCTCGCGCACCGTTCCGAGCGCCCGTCCGAAGCGGCTGTTGGCGCCGTCGGCGACGACGACGAAGCGACTCCGCACCGCCTCCTGCTCGTCGCCCGCCGTGACGTTGGCGCCGCGCACGAACCCGCGCTCGATGACCGGTGAGATCGCCTCGCGGCCCATCGAGACGGTCGCGCCGTGGCTGCGGGCGGCGGCGCGCAGGTGCTCGTCGAGCACGTCGCGTCGGACGACGAGTGCGTCGACGGGGTGATCCGGGTGGAACGGCCACCGGACCTCGACGGCGCGGTCGTCGATCCGTACCGAGACGTGGCGCAGGCGGTGGCCGTCGAGCTCGTCCGGGTCGATCCCGAGCAGCGCGAGCTCGGTGAGCGCCCGCGGGACGAGCACGTCGCCGCAGGCCTTGTGGCGCGGCTCGGCGCGCTTCTCGATCAGATGGACGCGATGGCCGGATCGGGCCAGGGCGACGGCCACCGCGGAACCAGCAGGCCCACCGCCGACGACGAGCACGTCTGCGCGGTGATCCTCCACCGGTTCACCCGGTCCCGTGGCTCACTCTTCGACGATCCCGTCGTTGTCCTGGGGGAGGTCCGGCGGGAGGCCGGGGACGGGGATCTCGCCGATCGGGTCGACGAGCACCGATCCGCCGCCGGGGAGGGCGAAGGTCTCGGGTTGGTCGACGCTCACGTCGTACTCGACGTTCTCGATCGCCTGGTACACCGGCGCTTCGGGCGAACACCCCGCCGCGTACTCCTCGGCGTACTCCGCGCTGGTCGGATCGGCACCACCGAGGGTGTACCGCTCGTGGCACACGACCGCGACGATGTCGGAGAACGAGAGCTGCCCACCGAAGGCCGGCATGACCCCCTGCGCCCCGGTGACGTGCGGCCCGCCCTCGCGATCGGGGTTGCCGTAGACGTCGACGCCCTCGAGGTTGTACCCCTCGGTGCCGTAGTAGACGAAGCGGACCTGGTCCTCGATGTTCGGGAAGGTGGCGAGCACCTCACCGTTGGCGAACGGGTAGCCGACACCGCCGTCGCCGTTGGCGCCGTGGCAGCTGGCAGAGTTGCTGTAGACCTCGGCGCCGGTGCCCAGCGGCCCCTCGGCGACCTCTTCACCCTCGGTGAGGGCGCGCACGTACATGAAGGCCCACACCGGGAGCAGGCTGAGCGTGGCCATCGCCCAGATCGGCATCTTGCGACGCGACTTGGCGGCGGCGACGTACGGCGGGTCGGGTGGCGGCGGCTTCGGCGTCGACGTCTCGGGGACGCCGCCGCGCGCGGCCGGGCCGGACGGGGCGGCGGGAGCAGGGGTCGCGGCGGCCGCTGACTTGGCAGGCGCTGCGTCGATCGCAGCCGCTCCGCCGTCGTCGGCGCTCTCGCCCTTCGCGGAGGCGCGCCGATCGCGCGACCGCTTGAGGAGGTGTTCGGGGATCTCGGTCACTGGCGAGAGGATAGATG
>CAYGLH010000252.1:0-5623 GCA_964350535.1 uncultured Ilumatobacteraceae bacterium | reverse complement strand
GCGCTTGACTTTGGACCCGGCGAACACGGTGAGGTCGACCAGGCGGTTGGAGTAGCCCCACTCGTTGTCGTACCAGCCGTTGATCTTCACCAGCTTGCCCATGCTCATCGTGAGCCCGGCGTCGAACACACAGGAGTGCGGGTCGGTGACGATGTCGGAGAGCACGATCGGCTCCTCCGTGTAGCGCAGCACGCCCTTCAGCGGGGCCTTCTTGGCGGCCGCTGCGAAGGCGGCGTTGATCTCCTCGACGCTGGCCTCCTTCTGCAGGGTGGCCGTGAAGTCGGTGAGCGAGCCGGTCGGGGTCGGCACGCGCAGCGCAGTGCCGTCGAGCTTGCCCTTCATCGACTCCATCACGAGCGAGGTGGCCCGTGCGGCGCCCGTGGAGGTGGGAACGATGTTGATCGCCGCACCGCGGGCCCGGCGGAGGTCCTTGTGCGGACCGTCGACGAGGTTCTGGTCGCCGGTGTAGGAGTGGATCGTCGTCATCAGACCCTGTGTGATGCCGAACGCGTCGTCGAGCACCTTGACCATGGGGACGAAGCAGTTGGTGGTGCAGCTGGCGTTCGAGATCACCTTGTGCTTGCTGATGCGGAAGTCCTTGTGGTTCACGCCGTAGACGAACGTCGCGTCGGCGTTGGTGCACGGCGCGGACACGATGACGAGTGGCGCACCGGCGTCGAGGTGCGCGCTGGCCGCATCGCGCGTGTTGAAGAATCCCGTCGACTCGATGACCACGTCGACGCCGAGGTCGCCCCAGGGCAGGTCACCGGGGTTGCGCTCGCTGAGCACCTGGAGGTCGTCGGAACCGACCTTCAGCCCGCCGCGGGTCCGCTTCACCGTGTCGTCGAGGGTGCCCAGGACCGAGTCGTACTTCAGCAGGTGCGCCATCGTGTCGACATCGCCGAGGTCGTTGACCGCGACGACGTCGATGTCGGCACCCGCCTGCTTGAGGGCGCGGTAGAAGTTGCGTCCGATGCGGCCGAAGCCGTTGATGCCGACGTTCACGGTCATGGTGTGGGGGTTCCTTTGCTGTGGGAGGGATCGTGAGCTGGAACGGGCGCGGCGGATGGTGTGGGGACCGCGACCCAGGTTCGACTGTAGTCGGAGCGCCGCCGCCGAGCGTCAGGCCGGTCGGGGCGGGTACGGGACGGCGCAGCCACGTCGTTCAGCGGGCGAGATCGCGGTGGGTCGTCCGCACCGCCACCCCGCGTCCGCGCAACCGCGCCGCCAGTTCCTCACTCACCGCCACGGAGCGGTGTCGCCCACCGGTGCAGCCGACGGCGACGGTGAGGTAGCTCTTGCCCTCGGCCTCGTACTGCGGGAGCAGCGTCTCGAGGAGACCGTCGAACCGATCGACGAACTCCGAACCCGCTGCCGTTTCCAGCACATAATCGCGCACTTCGGGATCGTGGCCCGTGAGCGGGCGCAGCTCGTCCTGCCAGTGGGGGTTCGGGAGGAAGCGGACGTCCATCACGATGTCGGCGTCGATCGGCAGACCGTGCTTGAATCCGAAGCTCTCGACGGCCACCTGCAAGCCTGCGTTACGGGCGTGATCGAACGCTGCGAGCACGCGGTCCTTCAGCTGGTGCACGTTGAGGTCGGTCGTGTCGATCACCAGGTCGGCCGCCGCCCGCACCTCGTCGAGGTTGGACCGTTCGAGGTCGATCGACTCGACGAGCCCCTCGGCGTCGTCGGCGAGCGGGTGACGCCGGCGCGTCGCGTCGTACCGTCGCACGAGCTCGGGCGTCGCGGCGTCGAGAAACAGGATCGTGACGCGATGGCCGTCGGCGCGCAGGTCGCTCACCTTCGTGAGCAGCGCTTCGTGTTGCCGACCTGCGACGAGCGCCAAACGGTCGATGTCGCTGCCCGGCTTGGAGGCGAGCTCGACGATCGTGCTGATGAGCGTGGTCGGCAGGTTGTCCACGACGTACCACCCGAGGTCCTCGAGAACGTTCGCAGCAGCGCTGCGGCCGGCTCCCGACAAGCCGGTGATCAGTGCGACCTCAGCCATCTCCCGCGACCCTATCGATCCGAGGGCGAACCCGAGGTGAACGCGTCACGACTTCCGGAACCGCAGGTAGATCGATCGCGGCACCGCGGCGGCGATCGCATCGGAGGTCAGCGGCGCCGGCTCGACCATTCGTTCGAGGAGCAGGTCGTGCTCGGCGAAGGTGTTCACGTACCTCGACAACGGACGGTGATGGAACCGGACCACCACGTCGCGCTCGAGCACCTCGTCGTCCACCGACTCGACGAGGTACGGCCCGAGCCGCCAGTAGCGCTCGGGCGGGTCGGCGATGTGATCCTCGATCAGACCGCTGCCGGGCGCCTGGGTGACGGGGTGGTTGAGGAAGACCCCGCAACGACCGGCGGGCGCGAGCACGCGGCCGACCTCCGCCACGGCGGCTGTCAGGTCGTCGACGTGCTCCAGGACGAGGCAGAGCATCACACCGTCGCAGCTGGCGGCGGCGAGTGGGAGCGCGTCGACCGAACCGCGCACGTATCGCACCTCGCCGGCGCGACGGCGGGCGACGGCGAGCATCTCCACGGACGGCTCGACCCCGATCGCCTCCACGCCGTCGGCGGCGAGGCGCCGAGCGATCTGGCCGTCGCCGCACCCGATGTCGACGACGCGCGCGCAGTTCGCCATCTCGGCGGCGAGGATCGGAATGAGGTGCTCCTCGTACTCCGTATCGGCGCCGTCGGTGTAGCCGGACACCCACCAGCCGGCCAGCTCGTCCCAGCCGGTCATCCGCTCATCCGCGCACGCTCATGGATGGAACTTGGCGTGGACGGCCTCGGCGACCGCGTCGGGGAGGAAGCTCAACGCCTTCAGCTCGTCGAGGTCGGCCTGTTTGACCGCCTTCACCGAGCCCAACGCCTTGAGCAGCTTCTTCCGACGCGCCTCACCGAGTCCGGGGATGCCGTCGAGCGCGCTCGTGGTCATCCGCTTGCTCCGGCGCTCACGGTGGAACGTGTTGGCGAAGCGGTGCGCCTCGTCGCGGATCCGTTGCAGCATGAACAGCGCTTCGCTCCCGCGCGGGATCTCGACCGGTTCCGAACGGTCCGGCACGTAGACCTGTTCGAAGCGCTTCGCCAGGCCGGCGACGGGGATCTCATCGGCGAGCCCGAGCTCGTCGACCACCGCCTTCGCCGCGCTGACCTGGCCCTTGCCGCCGTCGACCAGCAGCAGCTGCGGCGGATAGGCGAACTTGCCGGGCTTCTCGCCGCGCTCGTTCACCGGGCGGTCGCGCTCGGCGAGGTAGGCGGTCAGACGGCGCCGCACGACCTCGGCCATCGCCGCGTAATCGTCGTTGCCCGGGACCTCGTTGACCTTGAACCGACGGTACTCCCGCTTGGCGGGGAGCCCGTCCTCCAGCACCACCATCGAACCGACGTAGTCGGTGCCCTGCAGGTGGGCCATGTCGTAGCACTCGATGCGCAACGGCGCCTCGGGCAGATCGAGCTGGTCCTGCAGCTCGGTGAGCGCCCTGCTCCGAGTGTTGTGGTCGCTGGCGCGTCGCAACCGGTGCCGGGTGAACTCCTCCTTGGCATTGCGGGTGACGGTCTCGAGCAGCTCCCGTTTGTCGCCCCGCTTGGGCACCCGGATCTGCACCTTCGATCCCCTCGACAGCTCCAGCCACTCCTCGTAGGTGGCGACGTCGTCGGCCTCCCACGGCACGAGCACCTGCTTCGGCACGCCCATCACGGGCTCTTCGCCGTACAACGACTCGAGGATCCGGTCGATCAGTCCGCCGGGGGTGAGCTCCTCGACCTTGTCCAACACGAAGCCCTTGCGGCCGACGACGCGCCCCTTGCGCACGAAGAACACCTGCACCGACGCCTCGAGTTCATCATCGGCGATCCCGACGACGTCGAGATCCTCACTGCGATCGGCGACCATCTGCTGCTTCTCGATCGCCTTGCGGACTGCGGTCAAGCGGTCGCGCAACCGGGCGGCGCGCTCGAAATCGAGCTCGCCGGCAGCACCGCGCATGTCCTCCTCGAGCCGGTCGACGACCTCCTCGGTGTCGCCGTCGAGGAACTCACACAGCTCGACCACCAGCTGTCGATACGGCATCTCCTCGATCTCGCCCACGCACGGCCCGGTGCACTTCTCGATGTGGTAGAGCAGGCAGGGCCGACCCAGCCGTTCGTGCTCGGCGAACTTGTTGTCGCTGCAGGTTCGGATCGGGAAGCTGCGGAGCAGCAGGTCGAGCGTGTCGCGGATCGCGTAGGCGTGTCCGTAGGGCCCGAAGTACCTGGTGCCCTTGCGCTTCCGTCCGCGCATCACCATCGCCCGCGGCCACTGCTCCCCCACGGTCACCGCCAGGAACGGGTAGCTCTTGTCGTCGCGCAGGCGGACGTTGAACCTGGGACGGTGGCGCTGGATCAGGCTGTACTCCAGCATCAGCGCCTCGACCTCGTTGTTCACCGTGGTCCACTCGACCGACTCGGCGGTCTCGACCATCTGGGCGGTGCGCGGGTGCATGTGCCGCGTCGAGCCGAAGTAGTTCGAGAGGCGGGCCCGCAGGTTGGCGGCCTTGCCGACGTAGATGATCCGGCCCGCGCCGTCCTTGAACTGATACGACCCCGGGAGCTCCGGGATCGTGCCGGTCGGCGGACGCTGCACCATGACGTTCGAAGCATACGGACGGACGGGTACCGTGAAGCCCGATGTCCGAGCAGATCAGCGCGCTCTTCCGACGGCGCCCGAACGACGGCTGGTTCCGGTTCGGGCAGTACGACGTGACCACCACCGACCTGTTGTGCGTGTTGTCGGTCGCCTCGATGTTCGTCTACGGGATCAGCCGGGACGTCTTCAACAAGCTCGTCTTCTTCGCTCCCGACGTGCGATCCGGCGAGGTGTGGCGGCTCGTCACCTGGCCGATCGCCGCCGAACCGGCCATCTGGCCGCTGCTCGGGATCGTGCTGTTCTGGCTGTTCGGACAGCAACTCGAGGCGATGTTCGGGCGCAACCGGTTCCTCACCTGGGTGCTCTTCGTCACGATCCTGCCCGCAGCGCTGCTCACGGGGCTGGGCGCGCTCAACAACGAGCTCGACTTCACGAGCTTCGAGTTCGGACTGAGCACGCTGTTCCTGGGCGGCATCTGGGTCTACGCCGCCAGCTACCCCGACGTACGCTGGTTCGACATCGTCCCGCTGTGGGGCATCGCCGCCGTCTTCACGCTGCTCAACCTGCTGCAGTACACCGGCAACGGGGCCACCGGCGCCGTGCTCTTCCTCCTCAGCGCGTGCGCCGTCTCCCTGATCGCCGGCCGCTCGTTGGGCCTCGCGCAGGCCTGGCCGATCCCCCACGTCGACCTCACCGCCATCGGCAGCGGCTCCGGTTCCCGCACCCCGCGCCGGAAGAAGTCCAAGCGTCGCTCCGCAGGTTCCGGGTCCGGGTCCGGGTCCGGTCAGCGCGTCGTCGAGGGTCCGTGGACGCGCACACCGCCACCTCCCCCGCCGCCGTCGGCCTCGGCGCCGTCCCCGGCCGAGGAGGCCGAGCTCAACGCGCTGCTCGAGAAGGTGCACGAGACCGGCCTCGACTCGCTCACCTCCGGCGAGAAGAAGCGCCTCAACGAGCTCAGCAAGCGCCAGCGCAACACCTGACGCCCTG
>CAYGLH010000251.1:3362-5642 GCA_964350535.1 uncultured Ilumatobacteraceae bacterium | reverse complement strand
GCGACGTCGTTGATGACCGTGCACCTCATGTTCTGGGCCGTGCTCGTGCTCATCGGTTCGTTCTTCCGCGGTCCTGGATTCGCCTTCGTCCTGCCCTGGGTCGACGGCCTGTTCTTCGAGCTGTGACCTGCTGAAAGGAGAGTCGACATGAGTACTGCAGCAGTCATCGCCATCGCCATCGGAGCCGTCGTCGTGCTCGGCCTGCTGGCCTTCCTCACCCTCGCCCGACGCACCGACGTGCGCGGCGCCGGCGCCCTCTCGGGTGAGACCCTCCGGCGCGATCGCGAGGCGCGCATCTCGCACCCGGCCGACGCCGACGTGCCGTCGCGCACCGCCGCCGACGCCGAGGCCGAAGGTGTCGCCGCCCGCAGCACCGACCTCGTGAAGGTCGAGGAGGTCGCCGCGATCGAGCCGTGGACGCCGCCCGACCCCGAGCTCGTCGGTGTCTCGCGCCGTCAGTTCTTCAACCGCGCCACGGTCACGCTGATGAGCGCCGGCCTCGGCGCCTTTGCCGCAGCGGCGTTCGTCGCCTACCTCTGGCCGAGCGGCAGCGGCGGCTTCGGCGGACAGGTCACCGTCGGCAAGATCGGCACCGTGCAAGACGGGATCGAGCAGGGTGGCGGGTTCTTCTACGCCCCCGAAGCGCGTTCGTGGATCACGGCCTACCCGGCGGAGGCGCTGCCCGCGGCCGAGACGATCTATCCCGAGAACCTGCTGGTGGCGATGCGCCAAGGCCTCACCATCCTCAGCCAGAAGTGCCCGCACCTCGGGTGCCGTGTGCCCGAGTGCGCGACGAGCCAGTGGTTCGAGTGCCAGTGCCACGGCAGCCAGTACAACCGGGTCGGCGAGAAGAAGGCCGGCCCCGCGCCGCGCGGCATGGACCGGCACCCGGCGACGATCTCGTCGAGCGGCGACGTCATCATCGACACCGGCACCGTCGTGCCCGGCCCCGCCATCGGCGTCAACACCACCGGACAGGAAGCTGAAGGACCCCACTGCACCAGCGACGGTGGATCTCACTGATGGTTGCACTCACAACGACAAACCTGGCGGTCCTGGCCTTTGCGATCATCTGCATCGGCTGGGTCGCGTACGCGATCTTCAACGTCGTCGGCGGACGCAAGGAGGTCGGCTCCGAAGTCGAGCTGGCCCCCAACCGCAAGCCGTACTACGACGACGAGGTGCTGGAAGGCCGGCGCCTCGAGCGCGTCCAGCTCTACGGCGTCCTGCTCCTCGTGGTGATCGTCGTCGGCCTGCCCCTGTACTGGGTGCTCGAGCCGAGCCGGCAGGCGGGCGCCAAGGAGGGCTGGGACAACCGCTTCGCCAGCTGGGGCTCGCAGCTGTTCGCCCCCACGGCCGAGGGCGGCTTCAACTGCGCCGGCTGCCACGGCGGCATGGCGGCGGTCGGCGGCGAGGCGCCCTACACCGTCACCGACTCGGTCACGGGCGAGGTCGTCTCGGTCAACTGGAAGGCACCGGCGCTCGACACGGTCTTCTATCGCTTCGACGAGGAAGAGGTCCGCTTCATCCTCAACTACGGCCGCCCGTTCTCGCCGATGTCCCCGTGGGGCCTCGTCGGCGGCGGCCCGATGAACACCCAGCAGATCCAGAACCTGCTCGAGTACATGAAGAGCATCCAGATCCCGCGCGAGAACTGCCTCGACGAGGAGCTGGAGAGCGACGAGCCGTTCCAAGAGGGTCTGTGCGAGTCGGGCCACCTGCCCACCGAGATCCAAGCGACCATCCAGACCGCCGCCCAACCAGCCGGCGAGAACGGTGAGGCCGAGACACTCGGCGAGGCGCTGTTCAACCTCGACATGGCGAGCGGCGCCTACAGCTGCGCCCGCTGCCACACCCTGGGGTGGAGCTACGGCGATCCGGGGGTGTCGGGTCAGGGCGCGTTCGGCTGGAACCTCACCGGCGCCTCCACCGTGAGCCACTTCACCAGCCAGGAACAGATGGTCGATTTCATCAAGAGCGGTTCGGAGAACGGCGCCCTCTATGGCGTGAACGGCCAGGGCAGCGGCCGGATGCCGGGCTTCGGGGCGATGCTCACCGACGAGCAGATCAACGCCATCGTCGAGTACGTACGGAGCTTGTGACCATGTCGCTGTTGGCATTCGGCTGGGAGCCAGAGCTCCGCGGCATCCTCACCGTCATCATCGGGGTGGTGTGCCTCTGCGGCACCGTGTACCTCCTGTTGGCGACCAACCTCGGGGGCCGGCTCGGCTTCCTCGTCGCCCTCACGCATCCCGGACTCGATGCCGCCTGGGCGCGCGC
>CAYGLH010000251.1:971-3352 GCA_964350535.1 uncultured Ilumatobacteraceae bacterium | reverse complement strand
CTACGGCATCGGTCTGATCGGCAAGGCGCCGGCGTGGGACGGCGTACCGGGCGAGACCGTGTTGCAGGACGTCCCGGCGTTGCGATCCGCCGGGCTCGTCGAGGGTGACCTCGGCGTCCCCGACGACGCCTCGCCGCGCGAGACCGCCGACGCCGTCGGCCAGTACCTCGTCGACGACGGTTTCGTCGCCCTCGACCCCGCCGACCCCGCGTTCGGTCAGGCGCAGGCCGCCGCCGACGAGTTCCTCGTCGAGGAGGAAGCGTTCGGCCCCGGTGGCTTCGTGATCACCGAGGTCTACGACATCGGTGGCGAGGACTACCCGAAGATCAACGACACGTTCGACTTCTTCGCCTTCTGGCACACCCCGCACTACGTGGTGGTCGAGGCGAGCCCGCTCGTCGCGGTGCGCACCGAGCCCGGCCGTGCGCCGGCCACGCCGCAGATCGACGAGGAGCAGCAGGTCCAGTACGTGTACATGATCCGCAACCTGGGCACGCAGCGCCAGCCGGCCGCCGTGCTCACGATCGGTGGCGGACTCATCTTCCTCGCCCTGTGCTACCTCCTGCACCGTCGCGACCGCGTCCTCGCCCACAACCTCGCCGCGGCGAAGGCCGTGCCCGCACAGGCGGTCTGATCGCCCGTGGGCCAGTACCTCCCGATCGTCGTCCTGCTCGGCCTCGCCATCATCTTCGGCGGGCTCAGCTTCGGCGCCTCGAGGTTGTTCGCCCCGCATCGGCGGTCGGCCGCCAAGGAAGCTCCCTACGAGTGCGGCATCGTGCCCAGCCGCGAACCGCCCGAGCGCTTCCCGGTCAGCTTCTACGTGGTGGCGATGCTGTTCATCATGTTCGACATCGAGATCATCTTCGTCTACCCGTATGCCGTCGGCCACGAGGCCGTCGGTCACTACGGGTTCTGGGCGATCATGCTCTTCTCGGTGATCTTCTTCCTCACCTTCGTGTACGAGGTCGCCCGCGGCGGTCTCGACTGGGGGCCGGTGCACACCTACCGCCGTCTCGACGACGAGGCCGCGCTGGTGTCGCCGCAGCGAACGGTGAGGTCGACGGTCCGTCGTGTGGGTACCGAAGGTCGCCTCACCGGCGACGAAGCGGCCGCGTAAGGAGTCGACCATGGGCACTGACAAGCAAGTGCGCGAGGACGAGCTCGGCGGTCTCGCGCACAACATCATCACCGCCCGCCTGGAGGACCTCGTCACCTGGGCGCGGGCGCGATCGTCGTGGATGGCGTCGTTCGGCCTCGCCTGCTGCGCCATCGAGATGATGGGTGCCGGCGGCGCGCACTACGACCTCGCCCGGTTCGGCATGGAGGTGTTCCGCGCCTCGCCGCGCCAGGCCGACATCATGGTCGTCGCCGGACGGGTGAGTCAGAAGATGGCCCCCGTGCTGCGCCAGGTCTACGACCAGATGGTCGAACCGAAGTGGGTCATCTCGATGGGTGTGTGCGCCTCCTCCGGCGGCATGTTCAACAACTACGCGATCGTGCAGGGCGTCGATCAGGTCGTGCCGGTCGACGTCTATGCGCCGGGCTGCCCGCCGACCCCGGAGACCCTGATCCACGCCGTCGAGACGCTGCGCGCTGCCATCCAGAGCGAGGAGCTCCTGCGACGCCGCAAGGAGACGGGCGCCGGTGCCGGTCTCCAGATCGAGGTGATCGAGCCCGAGACCACGCCCGTCCTGTTGGGGGCGAAGCGATGAGCGACGCAACGCCCGAGGCGGTCGACGACGCAGCGCCCGAGGCCGCCGACGCGGCCGACGAGGCGGCGACGTTGTACGACGCTCCGCTGCTCGAGTTGCACGGCCAGCAGGTGTTGTTCCCGGCGCTCGACGGCTACCTCGACACGATCAAGCAGCTCGCCAACGACGGCTACCACATGTGCGTCGACCTCACCGCCGTCGACTACCTCGAGCACATGGACCGCCCGTTGCCGCCCGGCATCGACGGCGAGCGCTTCGAGGTCGTGGTCAACCTGCTCGACATGACCAACGCCCGCCGGCTGCGGCTGCGGGTGCAGGTGGCCGAGGGCGACGACGTCGCCGTGCCGTCGCTGTTCGACGTCCACCCGGGCACCGAGGCGATGGAGCGCGAGGTGTTCGACATGTTCGGCATCGTCTTCGACGGGCACCCGGACCTCACCCGGATCCTGATGCCCGAGGACTGGGTGGGCCACCCGCTCCGCAAGGACTACGACGTCGGCCAGATCCCCGTCGCGTTCAAGGGCAGCCCCGCATGACCTCCGACACCCAACCTGTCACAAAGGTGTCAGACCCCGATGTGACAGGTCACGACTACGACCGGTTCATCTCGGGCACCTCCGAGGGCGACCAGCAGATGAAGCCGCGCGGCGAGCAGACCGCCGACGAGCT
>CAYGLH010000251.1:0-941 GCA_964350535.1 uncultured Ilumatobacteraceae bacterium | reverse complement strand
CCTGCCCGACGACCCCGACGAAGATCAGACGATGATCATCAACCTGGGGCCACAGCACCCGTCGACGCACGGTGTGCTGCGCCTCATGTTGGAGCTGCAGGGCGAGACCGTCCTGCGCTGCAAGCCGATCGTCGGCTACCTCCACACCGGCATGGAGAAGACGGGCGAGCAGCTCGGCTACATGCAGGGGTGCACCAACGTCACGCGGATGGACTACCTCAGTCCGTTCGCCAACGAGCTGGTGTTCTCGATGGCCACCGAGCGCCTGCTCGGCATCCAGGACGACATCCCCGAGCGGGCCACATGGATCCGCATGCTGATGGCCGAGCTCAACCGGATGAGCAGCCACCTGCTGTTCCTCGCCACCAACGGCATGGACCTCGGCGCCGTCTCGATGATGATCTTCGGCTGGCGCGAGCGCGAGGAGGTGTTGCGGTTCTTCCAGGAGGTCAGCGGCCTGCGGATGAACCACAACTACATCCGTCCCGGCGGCGTCGCCGCCGACCTGCCCGCCGGCTGGCGCGACGGCGTGCTGCGGCTGCTCGACCTGATCCCGCCCCGACTCGACGAGTACGACACGCTGATGACCGGCCAGCCGATCTGGCGTGAACGGCTCCAGGGTGTCGGCGTCCTCACGCCCGGCGAGGCGTTGGCGCTCGGGGTCACCGGGCCGATCCTGCGGGCGACCGGTGTCGAGTGGGACCTGCGACGTCACATGCCGTATCTCGAGTACGACAAGCTCGACTTCGACGTGATCGGCGGTTCCTACGGCGACGCCTTCGACCGCTACGCGATCCGCCTCGAGGAGGTGCGCGAGTCCATCCGGCTCGTGCACCAGATCCTCGAGCACATGCCCTCCGGCGACTACCGCATCCAGGACAAGAAGGTCACCCCGCCGCCGCGCGCCCGCATCGACGAGTCGATGGAAGCGCTGATCCACC
>CAYGLH010000250.1:1016-5652 GCA_964350535.1 uncultured Ilumatobacteraceae bacterium | reverse complement strand
ATCCGCGTCGCGCTGCTCGTGCTGATGGCGAACTACATCGACTCCCTGGCCTTGTTCCCGTTGGTGTTCGCCTCGCTGGTGCTCCAGAAGACCTACGCGGTGTCGAAGTCGGCGATCGTGCCGTCCACCGTGCGGTCCCACGAGGACCTGATCGAGGCGAACTCCAAGCTCGGCCTGATCGCCGGGCTGACCGGCGCGGTCGCGGTGATCCCGGCGGGCATCCTGCTCGCCCTCATCGGCCCGTCGGCCACGATGATCTACTCCGCGCTCGTCTTCGGGGCCGCCTTCGTCGCCGCGCGGCGGCTCCCTCCCGACGTCGTCGCCGCCGACGCGGCCGACAGCGTGGAGGACGAGCAACTCCAGTCGTCGGCGCTGCGCAGCGGTGCCATCGCGATGACCGTGCTGCGGGCGAACGTCGGTTTCATGTTCTTCCACCTGGCGTTCTGGCTGCGCTCACAGGACCAGGGGGCGCTCTGGTTCGCGGCGGTGGTCGGTGGCTCCTCGCTGGCGACGATGGCCGGCAACGCGCTCGCTCCGGTGGTGCGCGGCCGGATGCGCGAGGAGAACATGCTGACCGCGGCGCTGATGGTCAGCGCCGCCACGGCGCTCGGGATGGCGCTGCTCGGTGGGCCGATCGGTGCGGTCGTGCTCGCCTCCACGTTGAACTTCGTCGCCGCCATCGGGCGCCTCAGCTTCGAGAGCATCGTCCAGCGCGACGCGCCGGGCGCCAACCACGGCCGTGTCTTCGCCCGGTTCGAGACCCGCTTCCAGCTCGCCTGGGCCCTCGCCGCGTTCATCGCCGTCGCCATCCAGGTGCCGGGCGAGGTGGGGTTCCTCATCGTCGGCGTGCTGGCGGCGGTGACCGTGCTCGACCTCGTGGTCGGCTTCGGCCGGCTCAGGGCGTCGGCTGGTCGCCAGCGACGCGGGCGAGCCAGAGACCGGGCGCATCCACCTCGCTCGGAGTGGGCACCGCCTCGGCGTCGCTGAACAGCGGCGCCAGGCCCGACTCGCCGGCGCGGTCGACGACGCCCTGCACGAAGGCCTTGCCGCGCATGGTCTGTGCCGCGCCGAGCCGGATCCCCAGCAGGCGCTCGACGAACAGGTCGTCGGGCCCGGTCTCGGTGCGCCGGCGCCGGGCGGCCTCGGCGATCTGCAGTGCACTCCCGCCGATCAGCCGGACGGCGACCGCGTCGACGACCCAGTCGATCACGCCGACCGTGACGGCGACCGCCGCGTCGAGCTGAGGTTCGAGCTCGAGCTGCTGTTGCGAGCGCACGGCGCCGAGGAGCAGCTCGGGGTCGCCGAACGCCTGTTGCATCGCGGCCATCGGGTCGCCCTGGTCGATGTCGAGCGTCTGCAGCTTGTCGGTCATCGCCGACGCGTCCGGTTCGAACGCGCCGACGTGCTGCTGGACGAGGCTGCGGAGGTGGTCGGCGATGTGTGGCATCGACAGCAGGGTCATCCCGGCGAGCTCGTGGGAGAGCACCCACAGCCGCATCTCGTCGCGGTCGATCCCCCAGTCGCCGGCGAACTCGTCGATCGTCGCGGGCAGCAGGATGAGGCCCTGGGTCGCCCGGGGGATCGGCAGGTCGTAGACGCCGAAGACCCGCCGGGCGAGGTTGCCGACCATCGAGCCGACGGCCATCCCGAGCATCGCCGGCGCCATCAGCTTGCCGAGCCCGGCCATCATCTGGGCCATCGGATCGGTCGACGCCTCGTCGGGCACGTTGCTCGTGCGGCCGAGCGAGGTGGCCATGTCGGTGAACAGCGGCCGGTAGGCCTCGAGTGTCTGCTGGGCCCACTGCTCGGGTGTGGCGACCTCGACCTCGCGCTCGGGCACCTCGACCTGCATCACGTCGGCGACGTGCAGGCGGGCGATCGTGGCGAGCTCGCCGTACTTGATGCGCACGCTCGGATCGATGTTGCCGGAGTGGCCGGCGGCACCGGGGTCGTAGCCCGGCGTGCCCGGGAGCCCGACCCCGCCGCTGGCGGTGAGCACGGCGAACTGGCGGGCGGCGTCCCAGTTCAGCGGCCCCTGCCCGGAGAGGGCGCGGGACAGGTCGCCGAACATCGGCAGACCTTCGAACGGGTTGACGGCGTCGTCGCTGTCGTCGGCCATGGCGTTGATGCTACTGACGGCCCGGGATTCCGTGGTCTCGCTCTCCGCTCCCACGAATGTCTCCGCTCCCACGAATAGGGTGCGGGCGTGCGCGTCGCCATCACGGGATCGTCCGGCCACCTCGGCCGGCGGGTCGCCGACGTGCTCGATCGCGCCGGTGTGGACGTGCTCGACGTCGAGCGCATCGACGACCTCGGCGGGCCCGAGGTCGGGCCGCTCCCTGTCGAGGTGCTCGTCGACCTGGGCAGCAGCGACCACGATCGGCTCGCCGCCCGCCGCCAGAGCGCCACCGAGGTGGCGGTCGAGGCGCTCGACGCGGCCGACCTGCTCGACGTCGACCACGTCGTGTTCGTGTCGTCGGCGATGGTCTACGGCCCGTCGGTGAACAACCCGGTGCCGCTGACCGAGGAGGCGGTGCTGCGTCCCGACGTGGAGTTCGTGTTCGCCCGGCAGCTCGCCACCGCCGAGGCGACGGTCGACGAGTGGCGCGAGTCCCGACCCGGACGCCGGACCTGCGTGCTGCGGCCCGCCGTGTCGGTCGCCGAGGGCGCCGATTCCACGCTCGCCGGCGCGCTCGTCGCCGGCTTCGGCCAGCGCGTCGCCGAGTTCGACCCGCCGGCGCAGTTCCTGCACCTCGACG
This sequence comes from uncultured Ilumatobacteraceae bacterium, assembly GCA_964350535.1. GTDB lineage: Bacteria > Actinomycetota > Acidimicrobiia > Acidimicrobiales > Ilumatobacteraceae > CAYGLH01. The sequence continues at coordinate 2,893 of CAYGLH010000250.1, read as the reverse complement.
ATCTCGCCACGGCGGTGGGGATCGCCGTCTGCCAGCGTCTCGACGGCGTCTTCAACGTCGCCCCCGACGGTTGGGTCGCCGGAGAGCGCGTGCGCGCCCTGTCCGGCGAGCGCCCCCGGGTGCCGATGCCCGAGCGCGTCTCGGAGGTCGTCGGGCGGCTGCGCTGGACGTTCTCGCGCGGCCCGATCCCGCCCGGTCTGCGCTCGTACACCCGCGCCTCGTGGGTGGTGTCGAACGGCAAGCTGCGGGCGCACGGATGGCAGCCGACCGTCACCAACGAGCAGGCCTACGTCGAGGCGACCGAGGCGCGATGGTGGACGATGCTGTCGCCGCAGCGCCGTCAGGAGCTGGCGCTCGGCCTCGGGGCGGTGGTGCTGACCGTGCTGGCGGTCGTCGGCGGCGCACTCGCCCGGCGGCTGATCAACCGCCGGCGAGGGTGAGCTCGCCGCCGGTCACCTCGGCCAGCAGGTGGCCGTCGCCGGTGATCACGATGGCGTCGCCGAGCGGGGCCAACCAGCGCGGATCGGCGTGGCGGCGCAGCTCGTGCCAGCGGGTGCGGTAGATCGCCTCGTCGGTGACGATGAACACGACGGCGGTGTCGTCGACCGTGCGGACGGCGCCGTCGTCGACCGCCGGTGTGGTGACCGCCCTGCGCGGGATCGCCACGAGGCTGGCGAACCCGAAGGAGCCGCCCGTGTCGCCGGTCCCGGCGGCCGCCTCCGGGACGCCCGCAACGGCGGCCGGCGAGGTGCTGAAGGCGGGCATCGTGGTCATCGACACCGCGCTTCCGGCGTCTCGCCCGGTCGGGGTCATCGCCACGACGAGCACGACGACCACCACCGCCGCCAGCGTGCCGGCGAGCAGCGGGAGCGGTGAGCGCGGTGGTGCCGTGACGGCCGGATCGAGATCGACCCGGGTCGGCGCCAGCTCGGAGGGGTGCCGCCATGGACGTTCGTGCGGCGGCACCGGTGCGGATTCCACGAGCACGAGATCGTACTCGTCGTCGTGGGCGAACGGACCGCGGCAGCCCTCCCGGGGCTACCATGCCCTCGTGCACAGCCCGCCGACCGGACCCAGCGACCGCGATTGGCTCGCGGTGTCCGACGACGAGCTCGCCGTGGGAGCGGCGTACGACTGGGCGGTCCAGCCCCAGTGCGGGGCGGTGGTCGTCTTCAGCGGCACGATCCGCGACCACGCCGAGGGGCGCGACGGGGTCGAGCACCTCACCTACGAGGCGTACCGCGAGCAGGTCATCCCGAAGTTCACCGAGATCGCCGCCGAGCTCCGCCGGCGGTGGCCCGACACCGGGCGCGTCGCGCTGCACCATCGGCTCGGCCGGATGGAGGTCGGGGAGTCGTCGGTGCTCACCGTCGTCTCCGCTCCCCACCGTCCAGAGGCCTTCGAGGCGGCGCGGTACGCGATCGATGCGATCAAGGAGGCGGCCCCGATCTGGAAGCACGAGGTCTGGGCCGACGGGGCGGGGTGGGGCACCGGCGCCCACGACGTCACCGACGCGGGATCCGTCGGGAGTCGCTGAATGGCGGTCGTCATCGTCGTCGTCATCGTCGCGGTCGTCGCCTTGGCGCTGATCGTCTGGGGTCGCCGCCGTCGGCCCGACGACGGGGTCGCCAGCTTCCAACGACAGATCAACGCGCTGTCGCGCGACGCCCGCAAGCCGACGATCGACCAGCTGCGCCACACCGACCCGGACGGGCCGGAGGACAGCGTCGGGACCGACGAGCCGTCGGGCCCTGCGACCGAACGAGAGGACGGCCGCGATGGCACGTGACCTGGCGATCGACCTGGGGACGGCGAACACGCTCGTCTACATGAAGGGCCGCGGCATCGTGCTCAACGAACCCACGGTGATCGCTCTC
>CAYGLH010000250.1:0-1006 GCA_964350535.1 uncultured Ilumatobacteraceae bacterium | reverse complement strand
GCGTGGCAGATGATCGGCCGGACCCCCGGCTACATCGTCGCCGTGCGGCCGCTGCGCGGCGGGGCGATCACGGACTTCGAGATCACCGAGCGGATGATCCGCCTCTTGCTCCAGCGTGTCGGCGTCAGCCGCTTCACTCGGCCGAAGGTCGTGATCTGTGTGCCGTCGGCGATCACCGAGGTCGAGCGACGCGCCGTCACCGACGCCGCCCGCCGGGCGGGCGCCGCCGATGCCAACCTGATCGAGCAGCCGATGGCGGCGGCGATCGGCGCCGACCTGCCGATCGGTGGCATCGTCGCGCTCGAAGCGGTCCGGGTCGGCTCGTTCGACATCGATGCGGCGATCCAGAACTACGTCCGCCGTGAGCACGGCATCGCCATCGGTGAGCGCACCGCCGAGGAGATCAAGGTGGCGATCGGGTCGGCCGATCCGACCCACGACGAGAACCAGGCCGAGGTGCGCGGGCGCGACCTCATGACCGGACTCCCGAAGACCGTCCTGCTGACGCCCGAGGAGATCCGCTACGCGATCGAGGACGTGGTGTCCTCGATCGTCGCGTCGGTCATCCGCTGTCTCTCCAAGGCGCCGCCCGAGTTGTCGCAGGACTTCCTCGTGCGCGGCATGTACCTCGTCGGTGGTGGCGGCCTGCTGCGCGGCCTCGCCGAGCGCATCGAGCGCGAGACCGAGGTCCCGGCCCGCACGTCCAACGTGCCCCTCGAAGCCGTCGTCCTCGGCGCCCGCCACCTCATCGAGCACTACGAGGCGCTCAAGGGCATGTTCATGGGCGCCCGCCGGTAGCGGCGGCCGATCAGACCGCTGCCGGGGCGACACCCATCGACGCGAGCAGTTGCTCGACGCGTGTGCGGATGTCGTCGCGGATCGGGATCACACCCTCGGTGTCGAGTCCGTGGGGGTCGTCGAGCACCCAGTCCTCGTAGCGCTTGCCGGGGAACACGGGGCAGGCATCGCCACAGCCCATCGTGACCACGACGTCGGCGGCCCGCAC
>CAYGLH010000249.1:0-5667 GCA_964350535.1 uncultured Ilumatobacteraceae bacterium | reverse complement strand
GTCGTCGAAGGTGAACAGCACCTCGTCCTGCACGGAGCGTTCGGAACCGAGCAGCACGGGCACCATGCTCGCTCCGACGCCCACGGGAGTGGCACCTGCGAACGCGGCGAGGGTGGGCAGGAGGTCGACGTGGCTGTACAACGCGTCGGTGTGCTCCGGTTCGGGGAACAGCGTCGGGTTCGACACGACCAGCGGCACGCGGATCATCTCCTCGTACGCGGTGTAGCCCTTCTCCCGCAAGCCGTGTGACAGCCCCAACTCACCGTGGTCGGCGGTACGCACGATGATCGTGTCGTCGGTCAGTCCGTTGGCGTCGAGCGCGTCGAGCACACGCGTCACGTGTGGCTCGACGGTGCGGTGGAGCTGCGCGTAGAACCTCACGTAGTTGTCGGGCGAGTTCGTACCGTCGTCGAGCGGTGTCGCGCCGTCGAGCGCGTCGCGGTATGCGGTCTGGATGCTCGGCTTGGTGGTCAGGGCGTCGACCGCGTTCGGGGGCAACGCGACCGCGAGGTCCTCGAGTTCTTCCGGGTCGTAGTCGAGGTCCTGCCATCCGTTCGGGAAGAACGTGATGTCGTGGGGGTTGACCAGCGACACGAACAGCGCGAACGGCCGCCGTTCGGAGCGCGGCACCGACCCGAGCCGGTCGAGCAGGTCGACGGTGCTCTCGCCGACGCCGTCGGTGGCTGCGGGATCCGCACTCGCGCCGTCGACGATCCGAGCGTCGTTCTGCGCGGTCCCGCCGCCAGCGGTGGCGAGCGCACGAGCGCGGGCGTCCGCGTCGGACGCCTCCATCGCGGTGTACGCGCCGGCCATGTTGCCGGCGTCGGGCGGGTCCCACCCGCGCATGCCGTACTTGTCGTCGAGCCCCGCGATGTCGGCGACCGTCCACACCTCGTCCGTCGGCGGTCCGCCGTCGAACCCCTCGGGGAAGCTGAGGTGCCACTTGCCCTTCCAGTACACGTCGTAGCCGGCCGCGCCGAGCACGGACGCCACGTTGGGCAGGCTGGCGAGCGTCGGCATCCCGTCGGGCGGAAGCGCCGGGACACCGTTGACGGCCGGGTACTCGCCGGTGACGAGGCAAGCCCTGCTCGGCGAGCACTCCGACGCCGAGCAGTAGGCGCGGTCGAAGCGCATCCCGTGACGGGCAAGACGCGACCAGCTGGGCATCAGCATGTCGATGAGGCCATCGGGCCAGTGTTGGACGTGACGCTCCTGGTCGGTGAGCAGGACGACGAGGTCGGGTTGCGACGGCAAGGACGGAACGTCCTCTTCGGCGTCATGTGCCGCCGTGGGCGATGGCGACCCCGTCGGCGTGTCGTCGCGCCCCAGCCGGCTGACCGCCGCCGCGACCGCGGTCGACCCGAGCACGACGCCGGCACCGACCCGCAGCACCTGGCGACGCGTCGCTCCGGTCACCGGGGTCCACCGTCGGAGGAGTGCCGCAGGAATGCAGTGATCAACTCGTTGGTGAGCGACGGCCGCGTGGCGAACAGGAAGTGGTCGGCGTCGGGAATCTCGACGAGCGTCGCGCGTGGGATCTCGCTGCGCAGGTACAGACCCACGGGCGGCGGGACCTCGGCGTCCAGCAGGCCGGTGATGACGAGCGTGGGCGCCTCGATGTCGCCGAGCAGGGCGCGGTCGTCGTCGAAGGAGATGCTGTCGAAGAAGCCGAAGAGGGTGTCGGCACCGGCGTCGACGGCCAGCGCCCGGTACGTGTCGAGCAGGTCCGGTGGCCCGTGGCTGATCGACTCGCGGAAGACGGGCGCGAGCAGTGCGTCGATGAACGCGTCGAGCCCATCGTCGTCGTACACCGCGCGGAGCGCGTCGAGGTCCGCGTCCTCGAATCCCCATGGCCAGTCGTCGCCGCGCCGGAACCGCGGCGACGCGTTGATCACGATCGCTCGCTCGACCCGCTCGGGGCAGAGCGCGGCGAAGCGCAACACCCCGTGTCCGCCCGACGCGTGCCCGACGACGGTCGCGCGGTCGATGTGGAGGGCGTCGAGCACGTACGTGAAGTCGTCCACGTACAGCGCGGTGACGTCGTCGATCCCGGCGGGCAACTTCGACGACCGTCCGTAGCCGCGCAGGTCGATCGCCACGTTACGCCAGCCGTCGAAGTGGTCGATCTGGGCCTGCCACGTGCTTCCGTCGAGCGGCAGGCCGTGCACCCACAGGATCGTCCGGTCGCCACTCCCCTGTTCCCGGTAGTGCAGCCGGCCGCCGTCCACATCGACGTACCCGCCGTCGCGCCCACTCATCGTGATCCCCGTGGTGGGTAGGCGGTACCGGTGAGCCCGGGGATGAACACGTCGGCGGGACGGTTGCCGGCCTCGTGGAGCAGGTCGACCACGATGTTCGCGACGCAGTTCGAGAGCAGCTCCCGGGAGTCCTCGAGCGCCCGTCGCACCCGGGCGACCCACGTGAACATGTCGTCGGGCGACCTCGGCGCTGGCATGTGCTCGATCGTCTCGGTGTCCGGCGTGATCACCGGCGTGGGTGGCGTCGCCGGTCGGGAGGCCGGGTAGCGGTCGAACATCCGGGCGGCGAGCTCGGAGTTGACGCGCACGTTGCTCCAGAGGTTCCGGGAGTCGCTCTCCACCGCGACCCACTCGACCGAGTCGGAGGGACGGCCGCTGTCGAAGGCGGGCACGCTCGGCGCGATGTAGATCCGCCCCGGGTCGAGCTCGCCGTCCGACGCGACGACCAGCAGGTGCGCCATGTTGTTGGTCTCGAGGGTCAGCCCGGCCGTGGCCCGACCGGCCTGGCCGGTGATCAGCACCTGTGCGTCGGCCCAGTCGACACGCTGGGCGCGCAGCCACCGGATCATCCGCTCACCGGCGTCGAGCGCGGCGAGGGCGAACGTCGCCACCATGACGTGGTCGAGCGGCACAGGTTCGGCTTCCAACACCTCGCGCCGGAGGGCCTCCACCGTGCGGAGGCTGTCGTCGCCACGGAGGCGTCGGAGGAACGACGAGGTCAGCGCGCAGGCGTAGTCGACCATGTCGGCGATCTGGTCGACGTGGGTCTGCCACGCCTCGGCACCGACGTCGCGCCACAGATCCGGACCGTTCTCGCTCCGCACACGGTCGAGCTGCGCCACCATGGTCTCGGCGTCCTCGCGCCACGGCGTGTCGTCGGGCTGCTCAACGGCCATCGTGACGATCGCGCCGAGTGCCGGTCCCAGGTGTGAGATGCCGGCCATCTCGACGAACCCGCGGGTGGTCAGCCGGAAGCTCTCCACGACCGGTGCGGCACCGTTCCCTGGGAACAACACCACGTCGGTTCCAGTGCTGACGAGCAACGGCTCGTGGCGCGATCGGCGTACGGCCATCTCCGTCAGGTGCCTGCCGATGTTGTCGTCGCCGTGGGTGTACTGCGTGAAGAGCCGTCGCAGCTCTGCGCCCCGCTCAGCCATGTCGACCGTCCCCCGTTCGAGCAGTGTCGCGGATGATCTCGTCCCAGCAGTAGACGACCGAGTCGGCGCCGAACCTGATGTCGGCGGTCAAGCTGTTGCTCACCGCGAGGTAGGCGTCGTCACCGACACTGAAGAACGCGGCGTCGGTCCCACCGCTTGTCGGGAACGACCCGCCGACCACGAACCCCGCGCCGTCCCACCGGTAGATCTGTGAGTCGAGGGCGGCGACAGGGTGCTCCCGTGTGCCGGCGATGAAGTTGACGCGGACGAGGTGCAGGCCGTCGGCCGCGTCGACGAAACGGAAGCGGCGACCCCCGACGCCCTCGAACTCCTGCGACAGGGCGAAGCGCTCGCCGTCCCAGCGCCACAGTCCGGACGGCGATGTGAGGTGGGCGCACGCCAGGTAGGCCTCGTCGCCGATGTAGCGGAACGCCATGTCGCGGGCGCCGGGCCCGCCGATGTCGTGGTCTCGTTCGAACCGTCCGCCGCGCCACCGGTGCAGGCGCATGCCGAGGACGTGGTCGGAGAGCCCCAGGAACCGTTCGCCGTCCAGTTCGAAGTACTCCCAGTCGTAGGCCCAGATCGACGTCAGCGCCTGGGTCGGCTCGAACGTCGTGCCGTCCCATTCGTAGATCGTCGAGCTCGGGTCGCCATCGGCGAGCTCGGGTGCGACCCCGGCCGCGACCACGAGGAAGTGGCGGCCGTCGAACGCGAAGTAGCGCCACAGCTTGGCGGCGAAGGTGGGGATCTGCTGGTGGGGAACGAACCGGCCGGCATCCCAGCGGTACACCGTGGACGTCGTGTGCATGTCGTACGGACCGTGTCCGCTCCGGATCCCGGCGACCGCGAGGTAGGGCGTGCCGTCGATCACGAACGGTTCTACGTCCTCGCCGCCGTGCACCGGGAGGCGCTGGACCTCGGCGAAGCCCGGGGCGCTGCCGGCGTCGTCCCACGCGTAGACGATGGCGTCGACGTCGCTGTCGCCACCGTTCATGTCGGCGGGTGTGCCGTCGACATCGACGGCGAGTTGCGGGATCGCGAGATGGAGGCGTCCACCGATGTCGAACGATGCGACGGCCCGGGCGCCGCTGGTCGCCAGCCGCTGATACGCGCGAAGCACGTCGGGCCCGCTCATATCGCGGTTGGCCGCTGACATCGTCCCTGCACCTGAGTGCACGCTCACCGTACACGACCGACGACGCGTCCGGATCTGCGGCGGGCGTGTCCTGGCCCGGCAGTCATCGGGGTCAGACGCCCGCTTCCCTGCGTCGGGCGTCGATCAACGTGCGGACGAGCGCGTCCGGCAACGGCTCGTCGACCGCGAACCTGAGGGCACCCTTCGACGCCGAGCGCCCTCCCAGGTCCTCGTCCGACATCGCCGAGAGGATCGTGCCGCTGTGCGGCAGATAGCTGAGCCACGTCGTCGCCGCCGAGAACCCGGCGACCGGTCTGCCGGCGATCCTGAACACCGGGACCCCGTAGGAGAGACCTTGCTGAGCTTCGGGGATGACGGCCACGATGGAACGACGAACCTGTTCGAGTGTCGACCGCTTCGGCTCGTCCAGTTGTGCGAGATACTCATCGACTTCATCAGCGCTCATCGGTGCTCCCTTCGTCTCGACCCGCCCATCTTCGCGGCTCGCGCCATCGGTATCGGACGTCCGAGAGGCCGCGAGCTCCGACCGCAAGCGGCGAGCGGGCGCGTCAGACGGCTCGCCCGGCGAAGCTCAGGAGGCGCGCGGGTTGGTCGGCGGCGGCCGGTGGTTGGATCGGCGGGCCGTACCACTCGGGGATGCGGATCAGTTGATCGACCTCCTCCATCTTCGCGAGCACCAGCGAGCAGGTGCTGCTCGGGAGCGATTCGTCCGCGCCGATGGCGCGGGCGAGGTCCCAGGTGTGGATGAGCAGGTCGCCCGTCGGCACGATCAGCTGGTCGGCGATCGTGCCCGGGGCGATCGGCTGGAGGAAGTCGAACGACGAACCGAGCACGTCGGGTCGGGTGTAGACCACGGTGAGCGCATCGCGGACCGATGCCCATCGTCCCACCGGGTCATCGTCGAACTCGCTGCCGACGCCCTCACCCTCGCCGAGAGCGCTGAGGTAGCCGGCTTGGTAGTCGATGGCGTGTGCGACGAGCTCGCGTACGGTCCACTCGGCGCACGGCGTCGGCGCCGTCCACTGATCCGGCCCGACTTCACCGAGTCGGGTGCTGAAGAGCTCGGCGACTGCGGCCCAGCGGTCGGTCCCCTCCC
>CAYGLH010000248.1:0-5734 GCA_964350535.1 uncultured Ilumatobacteraceae bacterium | reverse complement strand
CCGCATCGAGGCGCTCGAGGCCACCGCCGACTTCGTCGTCGACCGCGTGCTCGCGTCCTACGGCCGCTGAGCGGTCCCCGGTCAGCCGGCCTTGGGGAACATGCCCGCCTTGGACAGCAGACCCGGAGCTGCGTGGCCGACGATCTCTTCGAGCCACGGCACGTGCGAACACGCCGCGTCGAGATCGATCCCGGTTTCGACGCCGCTGCGGGCGAGCAGATAGCAGAGATCCTCGGTCGGGATGTTCCCGGTGGCGTTCGGCGCGAACGGACAGCCACCGACCCCGGCGAGCGATGCGTCGAGCACCGACACGCCTTCCTCGACGGCGGTCGCAGCGTTCGCCAGCCCCGTGTTGCGGGTGTTGTGGAAGTGGCCGCGGAGGCGGACGTCGGGGGCGATCTCGCGGACGACGCCGAAGCGTTCGCGCACGTCGCTCGGCACGGCCACACCGATCGAATCCGCGAGGCTCAGTTCGTCTGGTGGGAGCTCGCAGACCGAAGCCACGACCTCGGCCAGGCGTTCGACCGGGAGCTCGCCCTCGTACGGGCAGCCGAACGACGCGGCGACCGTGACGCTGGTGAGGAGCCCTGCCGCCTTGGCACCCTCGCCGACCTCGCGCCACACGTCGATCAACCCGGCGGTCGGCTTGCCCTGGTTCTTCTCGGCGAAGGTGTCGCTGGCGACGACCACCACGTTGACCTCGTCGACGCCGGCGTCGAGCGCCTGCTGGAGGCCGCGCCCGTTGAGCACCAATCCGGCGAGGATCGTGTCGGCGCGGGTCGGGAGCGTGCCATCGGCGTTGAGCGCGGCCATCACCTCGGCGGAGTCGGCCATCTGGGGCACGCGCTTCGGGTTGACGAAGCTCACCGCCTCGATGCGCCTGATCCCCGATGCGGCGAGTCGCTGGATCAGCTCGACCTTCTGGGCCGTCGGCACGACGATCCCCTCGGACTGCAGGCCGTCGCGCGGCGAGACGTCGACCACGTCCACGTGCTGCGGGCGTCGGTCGGTGGGCGGGGCGGCGTCGAGGGCCATGGGCACAGCCTCGCCGCTGGAGTCACTCGTCCACAACCCCTGCGTACGATCGGTCGCCGGCCGCGATCCACTGCTACGTTGTTCCCGAACAGACGTTAACTAACGCAGGGGGTTCGCGTGATGGACGCAGTTGATCGACTGGTGGCGGCCGAGGCGTGTCGCGACGCAGCCCGCCGCTACAGCAGGGGGGTCGACCGCCTGGACCGCGAGACGATGCGCTCCGCGTACTGGCCCGATGCCATCGACGAGCACGGATCGTACGTCGGCAACGCCTGGGAGTTCTGCGACCACGTCGTCGGTTCGCACGACCGCTGGGCGTTCACGATGCACGCGATCTTCAACCACCTGGTCGAGGTCGACGACGATGATCACGCGCGCGGCGAGGCGTACAACGTCTCCTACCTCCGGCGTGTCGACGAGGGCCTGCTCGACGTGTGGTTCGGCCGGTACCTCGACCGCTACGAGCGCCGCGAGGGCGAGTGGCGGATCGCCCACCGCGTGTGCGTGCACGAAGGCGACATGACGGTCGATGCCTCCACGCCGATGCCGATCGTCGCCGACACCTTCCGCCAGGGTGGTTTCGATCGCCCCGCTGCCGGTCGTCCCATCGGCCCGTGACCGACTCGGCGCGGGTCGCCGTGCCGGGGCTCCCGATCGCATCGCGCGCGGAGCGCCTGACGCTGATCGCGCAGGACCCGAGTCGCCGTTGGGGGACGGTCCGGCACTGGCCGCTCGGTTGAGCGGCGACGCCGTCGCTACTCCTCGTAGCGGTAGGCGAGCCAGCCCTCGAGCAGCTTGACGATCTCGTCCTCGAGCTCGGGTTGGGTGACGCCCATGCTGGCGAGCGCGTCGAGGTGCGCGGCGCCCATCAGCAGGAGGTAGTACATCTTCTCCTCGGGTGGACGCAGGCCCGAGGCGACGCGCAGCTCCGAGGAGTTGTCGGTGTGCCACGCCTGCAGCAGCGAGGCCATCTCGGGATGGCGGCGCGACGCGTTGTGCAGCTCGGTGATCAACGCGCGGTTGGAGGCGAAGTCGTCACTGAGCCAATAGCGGGCGATCGCCCGCAGCCCGCCACCGCGCGGCAGGCGCTGTCCGATCTGCTCGAGCTCGTGCCGGCTGGCCGTGACGAGCAGATCGGCCTTGCCGTCGAAGTGGCTGTACACCGCCGGGGTCGACACGTCGGCCCGACGGGCGATCTCGGAGAGGGTGGCGCCTTCGTAGCCGTCCTGGACGCACACCTCGATCGCCGCCTTGAGCAGCCGATCGCGGGTCGGCGTGCCGTGCTCGTCGACCTTCGGCGGTCGCCCGATGCGCTTGGACGTGGGCTTCGCCGGCGTCGTGGACGCCGAGTCCTTCTTCGACTCCGAGTCGGTCGCCTTCGGCTTCTTCGACGGCTTGCGCTTCTTGTCCGACGACTTCTTCGGGGACGTACGAGCTTTGGTCGCGACCGGCTTCTTGCGCTCGTTCGTGCTCATCTCCGCAGGGAACCTAGCTGGGTCGGTGCGCCGACGGGCCGATTTGGTGACTGGATGTCACCCATGTCACCGCTGCTCAGCCCGTCTCCCCGCGGGCCCAACGCAAGGATCGGCGGAGCAACTCGTAGTACGCGGGCTGCTCCCAGGAGCAGCGCTCGACCTGCGGGTAGTAGTCGAGCACCGGCGCCATGTCGTAGTGGCCGCGGCAGTGGCCGAGGGTGTTGTACAGCACTGCGCCGTCGCCGAGCGTGCGCAGGTACATGATGAGGTGACGGTCGTCGCCCTCGGTCCAGTCCGACTCGACGAAGCCCTTCGCCTCACCCGACCACGTGGTGTGCAGGAGCGGTTCGAGCGCGTCGCGGTCGGCGTATTCGCTGAGGTACAGCTCGTCGTCGGTATCGAACGACTCGATGCCGGCGACGAGCCAATGGTCGGGCGCGGTGACCTCCACCGGGTACGGGGCGATCGGCGGGTGGGCGACGAACTGCGAGCCGAGCGTGTCGGCCCACAACGGGAACACCCGCGGCGAGTCGACCCCCTTCGGGGTGCCGACGTCGAGCGCGGCATTCGTGCCGTGCAACGCCACCCACCGTCCGCCACCCTCGACCCACTCGCGGATCGTGCGCTGCGCACCCTCCGACGGCCGGACGTTGCAGGTGTAGCTGACGAGGATGGACCCGGCGGCGATCGCGTCGGCATCCTCGTAGTCCGGCTGGACGCGCACCCGGAACTCGTCGTGCTCGCCGAGGAGCTTCAGCAGCTCGAGCCGGGCGAAGTCGATATCGTGGTACATCCCGCCGGCCACCAGTGTGACCTCGATGCGGGAGCCGGGTGCGTCGCTCATGGTGCGCCCTCGATCGTCGACGTCAGTAGTTGACGCGCTTCAAGAAGCCGCCGTCGACCGTGAGGTTGACGCCATTGATGTGCTTGGCGCGTTCGCTGGCGAGGAACGTGACGGCGTCGGCGACGTCCTGAGCGGCGCCGAGCGAACCCTGCGGATGCCCCTTCTCGGTGGACGAGAAGAAGTCCGCCATGTGGTTCTTGATCATGTCCCAGTCGCCGCCCTCGATGAAGATCGGTCCGGGCGACACGACGTTGCAGCGCACGCCCTGGGCGCCGAGCACCTGAGCCTGGCCGAGCGTCCAGTTGGTGACCGCGGCCTTGAACGCGCTGTAGCTGTTCGACCCGCCGCCGAAGTGCTCGGCGGTGGCGGTGGTGCCGATGCTCACGACGGCCCCACCGCCGTCTGCCAGCGCCGGGGTGGCGGCGTTGACGCCGTTGACGAGCGCCATGAGGTCGATGTTGAAGTTGTTGATCCAGTCCTCGACCTTGCGCGCCGGCTTGCCGGAGGTGTTGTGGACGTAGATGTCGACCCCGCCGAGCGACTCGGCCGACGAGTTGATCCACGCGGTGAGGCTGTCGCTGTCGCCCGCGTCGACGGCGCCACCGACGACCGTGCCCTTCGCCGAGAGCTCGCCGATCGCCGCCTCGACGTCGTCCGCGGTGCGGGCGCAGATCGCTACCGACGCGCCCTCGGCGAGCAGCGTCTCGACGACTGCTCGTCCGATCCCCTTGGTCGACCCCGTGACGAGAGCCTTCTTGCCATTCAGTCCAAGATCCATGCGAGGAACATAACCGATCGATCGTTAGGAAAGTGTACGGAGCTGTCTACGCTGCGGTGAATGGACACACACGGGGGCACTGCGATCGTGACCGGCGCGGCGTCGGGCATCGGCCGGGCGACGGTCGAACTGTTGGCGTCGTCGGGCTGGACGGCCGTCGCGGTCGACACCGACGCCGATCGTTTCGGCTGGGTCGACGGCGCCGGGCTGGGCGACCGCGTCACGATCGTCGTCGGCGACGTCACCGACCGTGCGACCAGCACCGACGCTGTCGCCGCCGCAGTCGACGGGACCGGACGACTCGACGCCGCCGTGTTCAACGCCGGTGTGGCCATCGGCGGCGACCTCCTCGGCCTCGACCTCGCCGAGTTCGACCGGAGCATCGCGGTCAACGTCCGCGCCGTCGTCGACGGCATCCGCGCGGTCGTGCCCGCCATGCGCCGCGCCGGTGGCGGCCGCATCGTCGCCACCGCCTCGACGTCCGGGCTCGGAGGTGACCCCGACCTCTGGGCGTACAACACGGCCAAGGGCGCCGTCGTCAACCTCGTGCGCGCCGCCGCGGTCGACCTCGGGCCCGACGGCATCACCGTCAACGCGGTGTGTCCCGGCCCGACCGAGACGGGGATGACGGCGCGCTTGCAGTCGCTCCCCGAGGCCTACGAGGCGCTGCGCCGAACGATCCCCCTGCAGCGCTGGGGGCGCCCCGAGGAGATCGCCGCGGTGATCGGCTTCCTCGTCTCACCCGCCGCCGGGTTCGTCAACGGGGCGATCGTGCCCGTCGACGGCGGCATCACCGCCAGCACCGGACAGTTCCCACCCCGACCTCGAACGGAGATCGCATGAGCCAACCCGCCGACCAGAACTACGAAGACGTCACCAAGTACACCCTCGACGACGACGTCGAGGAGCAACTGCTGCTCGGCCACAACGAGTGCACGTTCGTCTGGAGCAACAAGGAGGGTTGGCCCGTCGGGGTGATCATGTCGTACGTGTGGCGCGACGGCCGGTTCTGGCTCACGGCGTCGGGCCAGCGGGCGCGGATCAGCGCCGTGCGGCGCGACCCGCGGGTGTGCATCGTCGTCACCTCCACCGGGTCGCCGCTGCCGCGGAACAAGGCGGTCACCTGGAAGGGCACCTGCACGGTGCACGACGACAACGCCGAGTTGAACGCCTGGTTCTACCCGGCGCTCGCCGCCGCGATCCGCCCCGACGACGAGGCCGCTGCCGCCGCGTTCGCCTCGTTCCTCGACTCGCCCCGCCGCGTGATCCTCGAGGTCGAGCCCACCCAGCGCATCGGCTACGACGGCGCCAAGATGGGCCGCGACACCCAGCGCTGGATCGCCGAGAACGCCGACAACTGACACCCCCCACCGCCAGCGCCCCCCGCCCGCCCCGCCCCGCACACGTTTGCGGGTCCGATCCCGGGCGTGCGGCACCCGATCGGTCCCACAAACAGCCGTCACACGTTTGCGGGTCCGATCCCGGCCGTGCCGCACCCGATCGGTCCCGCAAACGGTCGTCGCAGGTTTGCGGGTCGGATTCCGGGCGTGCGGCACCCGATCGGTCCCGCAAACGGTCGTCGCAGGTTTGCGGGTCGGATCC
>CAYGLH010000247.1:0-5738 GCA_964350535.1 uncultured Ilumatobacteraceae bacterium | reverse complement strand
CGACGAAGGCGGCGAACTCGTCGTTGGTGATCGCCCGGCGACCGATGGCGAACGCTGACAGCTCGACGTCGTGCGGCGGCCCCTCGCCGTCGGCGACGTACCCTCGACGGTCGTCGGTCCCCATCGTGAACGTGCGCCCGGGGATCGCCACCAGATCGTGACCGGGAGCCGGGGCGGCAGACGCTACGGCCTCGCCGGGCGTCCCGACGTCACCGGCCGATCCGCTCCCGCCACCGGCGGGCTCGCGGCGGGCGGGTCCACAGCACGCACTCATGTGGTCAAGTCTGGCGCGGCGCCTCGGCGGCCACGCCAACCATCGGGGGTGAGCACCCAGTCGAGCACGCTGCCGTCGGGGAAGCGGAACGGCGCCCGCAACGATCGGTGGGCGACGGCCACCGGCAGGACGAGCGGCGGCAGCACCGAGGTCTCGGCGAGCGCCGCGTCCCATGGATCGAGCCAGCGATGCCATCGGTGCGCCGGGTCGCCGGCGAACCGGACGGGGTCCTCGCCGAGCACCTCGATCTCACCGTGGACCTCGCCAGGCTGTTCGTACCCGAACGCCCCGGGAGGGAGCAGCCGATCGTCGCCGATGGCGACGGGCTCGGCGGTGGCGTACCACTCCAGGTCGAAGGCGATCGGCGTCGGCGTTCCGTAGGCCCGGCCGAGCGCGTCGTCGGGGTCGTCGAGCGCCGCCGCGTAGGTCTCGTTGCCGATCGACCACTGACGCATCGGGTCGTCGCGCATGTGCTCGGCCCACAGGGCCTCACCTTTGACGATGAACGGATCGGCGCGCACCGGGACATCGAAGTCGGTGATGTGCAACACCGGGGCGCCGGCCCTTGCGAGGGCCGCCCAGTACCAGTTCCGGCGCCCGACGATGCGATGACCCGAGATCACCCCGACGTCGCCGTCGGTACTCCAACACGTGAAGACCCACTCCTCCACGGGGGCCCGCTCGTGGCGTCCATCGGTGAAGGACTCCATGATCGGGCAGACTACGGACATGCCCGACGATTCACCGTCTTCCTCGGTGCGCTACCTCAGCCTCGAGTGGTTCCGCGAGCTGTCCGCCGAAGTGGCGCAGAGCGAACTGCTCCGTGAGATCGCGGAACACCACGACATCGTGGTCACCCAGGTGGTGAGCGACGGACCGGAGGGCGACGTGACGTACCACCTCGTCGTCGGCGACGGCCGGGCCTCGTTCGGCACCGGTCCGGCGGACGACGAGGACGTCAAGATGGAGCAGTCGTGGAGCACCGCGGTGGCGGTGGCGACGGGCACCATGAACGCCCAGGACGCCTTCATCAACGGCCACATCCGGCTGGCCGGGAGCCAGGAGAAGCTGATGGAGAACCGGGCCGTGTTCGGCGCGCTCGATCGCGTCTTCGCCACGGTGGGCGAGCGCACGCGCTACGAGTAGCGGTGGTCCGCGGGAGCGACGATGCCCGAGATGCCCGAGATCCAGGCCCACGCCGAGCGGCTGGAGCGCGAGTTCGGCGGACGCGCCCTGCGCCGCTTCACCCCGTTCAACTTCACGGCGCTGAAGACGGCACGACCGTTGCCCGACGAGGCCTACGGACGCCCGCTCGTGTTCGTCGGCCGGCGCGGGAAGTACCTGCTGCTCGGGTTCGAGCCGGTGACGTTCGTCGTCCACCTGATGCAGGGCGGCCGGCTCGCCGTCGACGCCAAGCAGAGCACGAAGCCGCGCGGCGGGCAGGCCCGGTTCAGCTTCGACGACGAGTCGGCGCTGCTGCTCACCGAGCAGGGAACGGAGCGGCGCGCCGGCGTGTGGTGCGTGTCGTCCGAGGACGTCCTCGACAGCCCGCCGCTCGACAAGCTCGGTCCCGAGGCCGCCACGATCGAGGCCGCCGAACTGGGCGAGTTGTTCGCCGCCAACTCGATGCGCGTCCACGGCTTCCTGCGCGACCAGCGGATGGTCGCCGGTGTGGGCCGCCGGCTGGTCAACGAAGTGTGCCATCGGGCGCAGATCTCGCCGTTCGCGACCACCAAGAAGCTCGGCGCGGACGGCGCCGCCGCGGTCGTCGACGCGCTGCGGGCGGCGATCGACGACGATCTGGCCATCGAGCGCGAGCGCGAGGAGATGAGCTCGTCGAAGGACCGCACCAGCCGCGTCCACGGCCGGACGGGCGAACCGTGCCCCGTGTGCGGCGACGAGGTGCGCGCCGTCGAGTACTCCGGATACACCGTGAACTACTGCCCGACGTGTCAGACCGCGGGCAAGGTGCTCGCCGACAACACCACGAGCAAGTTCCTCAAGTAGCGGCGCTGCCCGCCCGCCCCGGCAGGGCGCGGAGCGCCCGGGGTGGCGGTCTGTGACATCGGTTGGCCGGGCGCTCGGAGGCGTCGGAGGTCGCCGGAAGTCCGTAGGGTCGGACGGAATGGCTCTGCCGGACGCCCCCTCGTCCGAGCAGGTCGTCGACGATCGGTATCCGCGGCGCCTGCTCGCCACGATCATCGCTGCGATCATCGCGTTCTCGTCGTCGATGACCATCGTGTCCGCCTCGCTGCCCACGATGGCCGACGACCTCGACGCCAGCGAGTCGCTGCTGGCGTGGGCGGTGACCGGGCTGTTCCTCATGATGGCCGTCGGGACGCCGATCCTCGGCCGGCTCGGCGATGTGCACGGCCACCGCCGGTTGTTCCTGGCGGGTGCATCGGTGATCGCCGTCGGCACCGTGCTCTGCGCGCTCGCTCCCACCGCCGCCACGCTGATCGCCGCCCGCATGATCGTCGGCGCGGGCATCGCCGCCACGATGCCGAACGCGATGGCACTGATCATGGAGGCCTACCCGATGGAGCGGCGCTCCGAGGCGATGGGCTGGTTCCAGATGGCGATGACGGGCGCGCCGGTCGTCGGCCTGATCGTCGGCGGACCGCTGATCGAGGCGTTCGGCTGGCGCTCGGTGTTCGTCGTGTTGGCACCGCTGGCGTTCCTCGGGCTCTTCCTCGCCTGGCGGGTGATCCGACCGTCGACGCGGGCCGACCCCGACGACGTGCAGATCGACTGGTGGGGGGCGGCGATGCTCGCCGTCGCCACCCTCGGCTTGTTGCTGTTCCTCGAGCGCGGTGGAGCGGCCGGGTTCGGCGACCCACTCGCCCTCGCCCTTGCGCTGGTCGCCGCGTCCGGGTTCGCCGGGTTCGCCGCCGTCGAGCGACGAACGGCCGCCCCGATGCTCGACCTGCGCTACTTCCGCCGCCGCAACTTCACCGGCCCGCTGATCGCCCAACCGCTCAGCCAGTTCGCCTACATGGGCGGGTTCGTGATCGCACCGCTGTTGCTCGACGAGCTCTTCGGCTACACGGTCAGCGCCATCGCCCTCGTGCTGCTGTTCCGCCCCGCCGCGTTCAGCGTGATGTCGCCGATCGGCGGGCGCTTGGCCACGACGGTCGGCGAGCGGGCGATGCTCGTCAGCGGATCGGTGCTGATGGCGGCGTCGATGCTCGCCTGGGCCGGCGGCGCCCGGTGGGAGAACATGGGCCTGGTCATCGGTGGGCTGGTGTTGTCGGGTGTGGCGATGGGGCTCGCGTCACCGTCGTTCTCCACCAGCGTGGCGGCGGCAGTCGACCAGAAGGATCTCGGCATCGCCAACGGGATGGGCTCGACGCTGATGAACATCGGCATGCTCACCGGCATCCAGGCGATGTTCACCATCCTCGGCGACGGTCGCTCGGCGTCGGACTTCACGACCGTGTTCATCTTCGGCGCGGTGGTCGCCGCGCTCGGCACGTTCGGTGCCCTGATGGTCGAGCGGCGCCCGACGTTCGACAGGACCTCCGTCGACATCAGCTCCGCCGACGCCTCCATCGCCTGACGAGGGACGCCGACGGTCGCCGACGACCACGCGCCTCAGCGGTCGGCGACGCAGGTGGCCAGCAGGTGGGCGTTGGCGCCGAGAAGCTCCGGCACGGACTCGGTCGCCCGGAGCGCGTCGAGCAGGATGGCGCGCTCGCGCTCGTCGGCCAGCCGCTCGTCGAGATCCCCGAGGGCGAAGGTGATGCCCTCGACGCCCACCAGCGAGCGGACCTCGAACCCGGCACCTTCGAGCTCGTCGCGGAGCTGGCTCGGCGTGTGCTTGTACCCGGTGAAGCTGCCCTCGAACAGCGGGGGCATCCGCCCGGTGCGTTCGACGCCGTCGATCTCGTCGAGCATCGCCGGATGCTCGCGGTACAGGCGCTGGGCGACGATCGCGTGCAGGCGCGCGGACCACCGACAGATCGCCGCCGCGTACACCGGCCCACCGCCACGCACCACCCGTCGCGCCTCGCGGAGTGCCGTCAGGCGCTCGTCGAGCTCCATCAGGTGGTACAGCGGGCCGAGCAGCAGCACCGCGTCGATCGATTCGTCCGCGAGGTCGAGGTCCCGCGCGTCGCCGACCGCCGCGTCGACAGCGTCGCCGTGTCGATGGCGCACCTGCTCGACGTGGTGGGCGACCGGATCGCGATGGACCACCGTGTATCCGCTGTCGACGAGCCAGTCCGTGTACCGACCCGGTCCACCGCCGACGTCGAGCACGGCGCCCGGCGGCGCCGGCAGCGTGCGGCCGATCACCTCGAGGGTGCGCAAGTACTCGACACGCCCGACCCCTGCCCCGAGACGCTCCCACTCGAGGTCGCGTGCGTAGTACGCCTGCATCTCGGCGTCGTTCATGGGTCGAGTCTTGTCGAGCCACCTCGCAGGGGCCAGCGACTTCTGCGGGACTAGTGTCGGCGCCGTGCCGATCCACCTGCGAGCCGATCCCGGCGACTACGCACCCGCGGTGCTGTGCCCGGGCGACCCCGTCCGCGCACAGTACATCGCCGACCGGTTCTTCGACCCGGGCTTCCGCCAGGTCAACGACGAGCGCGGCATGCTCGGCTTCACCGGCACGTTCGAGGGCAGCCCGATCAGTGTGCAGGCGACCGGGATGGGTTGCCCGAGCGCCGGCATCGTGTTCGAGGAGCTGGCCATGTTGGGTGTGCAGCGACTCGTCCGGGTCGGTACGTGCGGGGGCCTGCAACCCGGCATGCAGATGGCCGACACCGTCATCGCCGCGGCGGCATCGGCCGACGACATGACGCCCATCCGCTACGCCCAGATGGAGGGGTTCGCCCCCAGCGCCACGTTCGCCCTCGTCGATGCCGCGGCGGCGCTCAGCCGCGCGGACACGTCACACGCCGTCCACGTCGGTGGTGTCGTCACCTCCGGGATGTTCTACGACCCCGACCCCGACGCGTTCGCCAGGTGGCGTCGGCTGGGGCACCTCGGCGTGGAGATGGAAGCGGCGATGATGTACACGATCGCCGCCGTCAAGGGCATGGAGGCCCTGGCGATCATGACCGTCAGCGACCTCCTCGCCGAAGGCGAGGAGCCGGTGCGGATCAGCGACGAGGAGCTGAAGCTCGGCGTCGACCAGATGATGGAGATCGGGTGCCGGGTGGCGACCAGCTGAATCCCGGAACCACTGCGGCGACTCGGAGCGTCGAAGCGACATGATGCGACACGGACCACTGCTGGCCGGGGTGATCTGCCTCGGGTTGCTCGCCGCCTGCGGCGACGATGACGACGGCGCGAGCGGCTCGCCGCCCGACGTCGACGGACGCGAGTTCGTGTCCGAGGGGGTGCAGGGCCACGAGCTGGTCCCCGACAGTCAGATCCGCATCGCCTTCCAGGACGAGGCGTTGAGCGCGAACGCTGGCTGCAACACGATGAACGGCGGCTACGCCTTCGACGGGTCGAC
>CAYGLH010000246.1:0-5755 GCA_964350535.1 uncultured Ilumatobacteraceae bacterium | reverse complement strand
GGCAGCCGCGGCGAGCGCATCGGCTGCGGCGGTGCCGGGCAGGATCTCGGGAACGCACCAGGTGACACCCGCGGCGGCCAGGTCTGCGACGTGCGGGTGGGTGCCGCCGACCAGGACGACGTCGACCTCGCCCCGAGCCAGGTCGCCCGCGGCGAGCGCCGCCGCGACGTCGTCCGGTCGCCAGGTGTCGGCACCCACCAGCGCGAGCCCTTCGAGATGGTGCCGGCGCACTCGTCGCGGACCGGCACCGAAGCCGATGCGTCCCGCCACCCACATCGGGACCCGTGGCCGTTGGATGCCCGGCGCGGTCGTGACTCGACCGTCGGCGGCCGAGACGGGTCCTCCCGTCAGCATCTCGTCGAGCACCTCGATGCCACGATCCAGCGCGCCGGCGCGCGCCCGGTCGTCGCCGGCGGGCTCGCCGAAGAGCGAGAACTCGCCGTAGCTGTCGACCCCGAGGCCGAGGCCGAGCACCATCCGACCGCCCGACAGCCGGTCGAGCGATGTCGTCGCCTGGGCGACGAGTTGCGGTCGGCGGCGGGGGAGCGCGGCGACCATCGTGCCGATCGCCACACGCTCGGTCGCCGTGGCGATCGCGGCGAGCGTGACGAAGGGGTCGGCGAACGGGACCAGCGTCCGGTTCCACAGGTGGTCCCAGACGAACACACCGTCCCACCCCGACCGCTCAGCGGTGGCCGCGAGCTCCGCCAGCAGACCGGGGTCGGCGAGGTCGGCGGACAACGAGATCGACAGGCCCCACCGCACGACCCGGACCGTAGCAAGGGGTCGTCCGGCCTCGCGCCACCTTCGCCACCACGATTCATCAGACGACACGTTCATCCGACGACACGTTCATCAGGCGACACGATCCATCCCACGCCCAAGATTCATCCGCCACGCCACGATTCCTGCGCCACGCCACGGTGATGCACTACGTTTCGGGGCGACTGATCATCCACTGATCTCACCGCCCACTGGAGGACACTGACGATGCTGGCTTACGACTATCCGATCCTCGGGGTCTTCTGGACCATGCTGATCCTGTTCATCTGGGTCGCATGGTTCTTCCTGCTGATCCGGGTCTTCGCCGACATCTTCCGCCGCAGCATGAGCGGCTGGTGGAAGGCGGTGTGGGCGATCTTCGTGGTGATCCTGCCGTTCCTCGGCGTGTTGATCTACCTGATCGCCAACGGCAACTCGATGCACGAGCGCGACGCCGAGCAGGCGAAGGAGGCCGAGGCGGCCTTCCAGGACTACGTCCGCCAGACCGCCGGCACCGGTGGAGCGGCCGACGAGCTCGCCAAGCTCGCCGACCTGCGTGCGAAGGGCGTGATCTCCGACGACGAGTTCGCCGCCCAGAAGGCCAAGCTGCTCGCCTGATCCGGCGGGAGCGCCGGACGAAGGGGGACGTGCGATGGATGTGTTGCTGGCGACCGACGGCTCGACACAGGCGAATGACGCGCTGCGCGTCGGCATGGCGTCGATCGGCGGTGCCCCGTCGATCGTGCTGGTCACCGTCGTCGAGCCGACCGACCCGTCGCTGGTGCTCGGCGGCGGGCACGCCGGCCCGGTGATGACGCCGGCCGAGAAGCAGGAGTGGCTGCGCCAGCGCGATGCCGACGGTGCCCGCACGCTCGACGACGCCCGCGACGCGCTCGGTCTCTCCGGTGCCGAGGCCGTGGTGCTGGAAGGCGACCCCGGGCGCGAGATCTGCCGGTACGCCGGCGAGCGGGAGGTCGGGCTCGTCGTCCTCGGGACGAGTGGCACGGGCGGCCTCAAGCGGGCGGTCCTCGGTTCGGTGTCCGATCACGTCGTGCGCAACGCGCCGTGTCCCGTGCTCACGATCGGTCCCGACGCGCTCGACCGCTCGAGCGGCTGAGCGGGCCGTCGTCGGAGGCCGGTTGTCCACGCTGCTGATCGTCCACCACACCCCGTCGCCGACGCTGCACGCCATGTTCGACGCGGTACGTGACGGCACCGGCGCCGACGGCATCGACGGGGTCGATGTCGTGGCCCGGGCCGCGCTGTCGGCGACGGCCGCCGACGTGCTCGCGGCCGACGGCTACGTGCTCGGCACCCCCGCCAACCTGGGCACGATGAGCGGCGCGCTGAAGCACTTCTTCGACACCGTGTACTACCCGTGCCTGGAGGAGACCCGGGGCCGCCCCTACGGGTTGTACGTGCACGGCAACAACGACGTCGACGGTGCGGTGCGCGACGTCGGCAAGATCGCCACCGGCCTCGACTGGCGCGCTGCCCAGTCGCCCGTGCGGGTGACGGGGGATCCGTCCCGCGCCGCCCTCGAATCCTGTTGGGAGCTCGGTGCGGCGCTCGCCGCGACGCTGATGGCCTGAACGCGCCCCGCGGATGCCCGGTCGGCGATACTTCTCCGATGCAGACGTGGGAGATCGGGGATGTGCAGATCACGAGCGTGATCGAGGTCGAGGGGCCCGCGCCGGCGGCCTTCCTGTTCGCTGATGTGCCGCCGGAGCGGGTGCTGGAACAGCACGGGTGGGCGCGCGGCACGTTCGTCGACGACGCCGGGATGCTGCTGACGCGCGTGCAGGCACTGGTGATCTCCAGCGGTGGGCAGACCGTGGTCGTCGACACCTGCGTCGGCAACGACAAACAGCGCGATGTGCCGTCGTGGAACCAACTCGACCTCCCGTTCCTCCAGCGATTCGCCGAGGCCGGCTTCGACCCCGACCGCGTCGACGCCGTCGTGTGCACCCACCTCCACGTCGACCACGTCGGGTGGAACACGATGCTGGTCGACGGCGAGTGGCGACCGACCTTCCCCGAGAGCCGCTACCTGTTCGCCGGCCCGGAGTACCGACACTGGGCCGCAGAACCGTTCACGGCGCGTCCCGAGCACGGCGACTCGATCCAACCGATCGTCGACGCCGGCCTGATGGACCTCGTCGACGTCGACGCCGAGATCGCCCCCGGGGTGCGCCTCGTGTCGACGCCGGGCCACACGCCGGGGCACTGCAGCGTGCTGGTCGAGTCGGGTGACGCGTCAGCCTTGATCACGGGCGACTTCATGCATCACGCCGTGCAGGTGCACACGCCGGCGTGGTGTTCGCGGTTCGACACCGACTCCGAGCAGGGCGAACGCACCCGTCGCGAGTTCATCGAGGAGCACGCCGACACCGATCTGCTGATCATCGGCACCCACTTCGGCGGACCGTGCTCCGGCCGGATCGTCTCGGCCGACGATGGCCACGTGTTCGCCGCCGCCACCGGCTGACCCGTGGCGACGGGCGCCGCGTGCGCCGTCCAGGCGGTCCGCGCCGGCTCAGACGAGGTTGATCCGCAGGCCGGCGATGTCGACGCGCCCGTCGTCGACGTACACGCCGCGCTGTCGCGCGGCGGCCAACACGGCAGGTCGGTCCGTCACTCGCACGTCGATACCGCCGAGTCCCTCGCCACGACCGTCGACGTCCGGCACGACGCGGACGTCGACGTTGTCGAACGCGAGCGTCGGGCGGCCGTCGGGGTCGTCGATGACATCGATCTCCACGATCTCCGACCACCGCTGTGCCAACCGGGCCGGATCGTCGCTCTGCAACTCGACCGCCGTGATCGCGGACACGCACGCGGTGCGCACGTAGGGCTGCCAGTGCATGCCCGCCCAGACCCAGGCGCCACCCGGCTCGCCGCCGCCCTCCATCCGCATCTCGTCCATCTCGAGGAACGAGCCGCCGGTATCGGCGGGGTGCAGCTGGACGCCCTCGTGGCCCTGCTCGGGGAAGCTCAGGTCGAACGCCGTCCGCACGCCCAGCTCCTCGGCGCGCGCCCTGCGGCGAGAGATGTCGTCGACCTCGCAGATCACCATGTACCCACCCTCGCCCTTGCGGCGCTCCAGGTAGCGGCCCGCCGCCGTGCCGTCGCGGATCGGCTCGACCACCTCGAGGAACTGGCTCCCGAGCGGCCACAGCGTGTTCTTGACCCCGAACATCTGCACACCGGGATCGATGTGGCACGCCTCGAGGCCCAACACCGTCGAGATGTCGAGGGCGGTGCGATGGAGATCGGTGGCGACGAGCGCGATCTGGCGGAGACGGATCCACATGCACCCGGACCCTACGACCCGCCTGAGACCGCATCGCCACCGAACGGCGCCCGGAACGGCCATGCTGGGAGGATGCGGTCGGGAGCGACGTGGGACGTCGAGACGCGATGCAGGGCGGGACGTCCGGGTGGGCCGAACGACGAGCGGCGGCGCGCCGTCCGGCGTCGGGTGAGCGGGCCGGACAGATGAGCGCGGTCGCCGGGCTGTTCGCAGCCGTGTTCGCGGTCGCCGCGCTCGCCGACTGGTGGAGCCGCCTCCGCGACCGGTCCGATGTCGAGCGGTGGAGCAAGCCGCTCGCGCTGATCGCGCTGATCGCCGTCGCGGTGGCGCTCGAGCCCGCCGACGAGACGGTGCGCGCCTGGTTCGTGGCAGCGCTCGTCGCGTCGCTGGCCGGCGACGTGTTCCTGATGTTCGACGAGCGGTGGTTCATCGCCGGGTTGGCGTCGTTCCTCGTCGCTCACCTCCTGTACGTGGTCGGCTTCGTCGCCGCCGACAGCTGGGTGTGGTGGCGAGCGCTCCTGGCGCTCGTGGCGATGATGGCGGTCGCGGCGATCGTCGGGCGACGGATCGTGGCCGGCGCCGCGTCCACCGCACCCGCGCTGCGCCTGCCGGTCGTGGCCTACCTGGTGGTGATCTCCTCGATGGCGGTGGCCGCGGCGGCGGCCGGCAACGGGTGGGCGATCGCCGGTGCGGCGCTGTTCGTCACCTCTGACGCGATCCTCGGCTGGAACCGCTTCGTGGCCGGCGCCCGGTGGATGTCGGTGGCGATCATGGTCACCTATCACCTCGGTCAGGCCGGACTCGTGCTGTCGCTGGCGTGAGTCGAGCCCGCGATCGGGTCGCGATCTGTCACGATGGCGCCATGATCGGAGCTGAGGTACTCGCCGCCAACGGACTGGACGCCGATCGCGTCGACGGGGGGCTCGAGGTCCTCACCCCCGTCGACGGGTCGGTGCTCGCCACGATCGCCGAGCACTCGACCGCCGACGCCCGTGCCGCCGTGGACGCGGCGCGTGCTGCATTCGCCTCGTGGCGCACGGTTCCCGCCCCGCGCCGTGGCGAGTTCGTCCGCCTGCTCGGCGAGGAGTTGCGTGCGGCCAAGGACGACCTCGGCGCGCTCGTCAGCCTGGAGTGCGGCAAGATCCTCCAGGAAGGCCTCGGCGAGGTGCAGGAGATGATCGACATCTGCGACTTCGCCGTGGGCCTCAGCCGACAGCTCTACGGCCTCACGATCGCCTCCGAGCGACCCGGACACGCGATGCGCGAGACGTGGCACCCGATGGGGGTGTGCGCCGTGATCACCGCGTTCAACTTCCCGGTCGCGCCCTGGTGTTGGAACGCCGCCTTGGCGCTCGTGTGCGGTGATCCCGTGCTGTGGAAGCCGTCGGAGAAGACGCCGCTCACCGCACTGGCGGTCCAGCGTCTCTGCGAGCGGGCCGCCGACCGCTTCGGCGACGACGCGCCGGCCGCGCTCACGCAGGTCGTGGTCGGCGGACGCGAGATCGGGGAGGTCATCGCCGAGGACCCCGACGTGGCGATCGTGTCGGCCACCGGTTCGGTCCCGATGGGCCGGGCGGTGGCGCGGACGGTGGCGGCGCGGCTCGGGCGGAGCATCCTCGAGCTGGGCGGCAATAACGCGATGATCGGGGGGCCCTCCGCCGATCTCGATCTCGCGCTGCG
>CAYGLH010000245.1:0-5756 GCA_964350535.1 uncultured Ilumatobacteraceae bacterium | reverse complement strand
TGCCGCCGACAACGAGGCGCTGCTGCCACCGCTGGAGGAGGGCCAGGTCGTCCCGGTGGCCGAGCTCGAGGCGCTCGGCCACACCACGACAGCGCCGGCGCGCTACACCGAGGCGTCGCTGGTCAAGCGGCTCGAGGAGCTGGGGATCGGTCGGCCCTCGACGTGGGCCTCGATCATCCAGACGATCCAGGACCGCGGCTACGTGTGGAAGAAGGGTCAGGCGCTCGTGCCGACCTGGACCGCGTTCGCCGTCGTGCGCCTGCTCGAAGAGCACTTCGACAACCTCGTCGACTACGACTTCACCGCGTCGATCGACGCCGACCTCGACGCGATCGCGCGCGGCGAGCGGAGCAAGGACGCCTGGCTGAAGCGCTTCTACTTCGGTGACCTGGGCGACGGAGACTCCCAGCCGATCTCGGCGGAGGCCGGTGTCGGCGACGACGAGCTGCTCGGATTGAAGCGCCTGGTCGAGGAGAACCTCGGCGAGATCGACGCTGCCGAGATCAACACCTTCCCGCTCGGCGCCGACGAGGACGGCAACACGATCGTCGTCAAGCCGGGCAAGTACGGGCCGTACGTCAAGCGCGGCGACGACACCGCCAGCGTGCCCGACGACCTCGCTCCCGACGAGCTGACGGTGGAGGAGGCGCTGCGGCTGCTGGCCATGCCGAAGAGCGACGACCCGATCGGCGAGCTCGACGGATATCCGGTGTATGCCAAGAACGGCCGCTTCGGGCCGTACGTCCAGTGGGGCGACCACGACGATCCGCCGCCCGGGCTGGAGAAGCCGAAGATGTCCAGCCTGTTCAAGACGATGGTGCTCGAGCGGATCACGATGGACGACGCCACCGAGCTGTTGCAGCTCCCCCGTCACCTCGGCGATGACCCCGACGACGGCGTCGCGATCTACGCCAACAACGGCCGCTACGGCCCCTATGTCCAGAAGGACAAGGACTACCGGTCGATCAACTCCGAGGAGCAACTCCTCACGATCACGCTCGACGAGGCCGTCGAGATCTTCCGCCAGCCCAAGGTGTTCAAGCGCGGTGGGCGGAACATGGCGGCCAAGGGTCCGCTGCGCGAGTTCGGCAACGACCCGGTCAGCGAACGCAAGGTCGTCGCCCGCGACGGACGGTTCGGCGTGTACGTCACCGACGGCGAGACGAACGCCTCCCTCGGCAAGGGCGACCGCATCGAGGAGATGACCGAGGCCCGGGCGTACGAGCTGTTGGCGATCCGGCGCGAGGCCGTCGCCGCCAAGGGTGGCCCGACGAAGAAGCGCGCCGCCAAGAAGTCGGCCGCCAAGAAGAAGAGCGCGGCGAAGAAGTCAGCCGCCAAGAAGAAGTCGGCCGCCAAGAAGTCAGCGGCCAAGAAGCCCGCCGACGAGAAGTGACCGCCGGGCCGCGCTACATCGCGTTCGAGGGGGCGGAGGGCTCCGGCAAGTCCACCCAGGCCGCCCGCCTCGCCAAGCGGATCGGTGCGGTCCTGACACGCGAGACCGGCGGCACCGCGGTCGGGTTGCGCCTGCGGGAGATCCTCCACGACACCGACGTCACCCATCTCGATCCCCGGGCCGAGGCGTTGATGGCGGCGGCCGACCGTGCCCAACACGTCGCCGAGATCGTGCGGCCGGCGCTCGATCTCGGGCGCAGCGTCGTGAGCGACCGGTCCGTGTACTCCTCGCTCGCCTACCAGGGGTACGGACGCCGACTCGACGTCGACGAGATCCGCCGCCTGAACGAATGGGGCACCGGCGGCGTCTGGCCGACGACGGTCGTGCTGCTCGACACACCCGACGACGTCGTCGCCGAGCGGATGAGCCGCCGGACGCTCGACCGGTTCGAGGCGGCCGGCGACGACTTCCACCAGCGCGTCCTACGCGGCTACCGCGACATGGCCGCCGCCGAGCCTGAGCGCTGGGTCGTCGTCCGCGCCGTCGGCCGGATCGAGGTGGTCGCCGATGAGATCCACCGCGCGCTGACCGAGCGGGGCACCCTGTGAGCGACCCCGGCGCGGTGTGGAACGACGTGGTCGGCCAAGGCCCGGCGATCGCCCAGCTGCGGTCCGCTGCCGACCGAGGTCCGGTGCATGCCTACCTGTTCGTGGGACCGCCCGGTTCGACGAAGCTGCAGGCGGCCAGAGCGTTCGCCGCGCAGTTGTTGAGCGGGGCGGAGGACGGGGAGTCGCGCGATGCCCAACTCGTGTTGCGCGGCGAGCACCCCGACGTCCGGGAGGTACGTCGGGAGGGCGCGAGCATCAGCGCCGACGCGGCGCGCGAGATCGTCCGCCTGTCGACGTTGGCACCGACCGAGGGTGACACGAAGGTGATGATCCTCGAGGAGTTCCACCTCGTTCAGGACAAGGCCGCCGGGAGTCTGCTGAAGTCGATCGAGGAGCCACCGCCGTCCACCACGTTCATCGTGCTGTGCGACTACGTCCCCGAGGAGTTGATCACGATCTCGTCGCGGTGCGTGCGGGTGGAGTTCCGGCCGATCCCCGCCGACCTGATCGCCGCCCGACTGCTCATCGAGGGCAACGACCCGGCGGCCGCGACCGTCGCGGCGAAGGCGTCGCACGGCGACCTCGACCGGGCGCGCGTGCTGGCGACCGACCCGGAACTGGCCGGCCGGCGCCGGGCGTTCGCCGAGGCGCCGTCGCGCCTCGACGGCAGCGGTTCTGCGGCGATGACCGCGGCAGGGAACCTGCTGGCGATGATCGACGATGCTGCGCAGCCGCTCGTGGAGCGTCAAGCGGAGGAGGTGGCCGAGTTCGACCGCCAGGTCGAGGAGTTCGGCCCTCGCGGCGGCAAGCCCGAGATGGCCAACCGGCACAAGCGACAGCTCCGCCGCTACCGCACCGACGAGCTGCGCGACGGACTCGCCGCGATGGCCTCCACCTACCGCGACGCGGTCGTCGACGGCGGCCGCAGCGCCGAGGAAGCCGCTGGTGCGGTGCATCGCATCCATGTCGCGATGGACGCGCTCACCCGCAACGCCAACGAGCGCCTGCTGCTCGAGTCGCTCCTGTGGTCGCTCCCACCAGCCGGCTGACCGTCGGGAGCGGTCAGGACGTGCCGAGCGGAGGCAGAGCCACTCGACGTCGATCGCGCCTCAGGGGGTGAGCAGCGCGGCGAACCGGCGGCGCCAGTCGACCGACGCCTTGTCGGACTGGACGCTGACGGTGGACTGCTGATCGAGGGGCAGCACGCCTGGCACGGACTCGAGCATCCGCTTGTCCTCCTCGCCGATCGCCCGGTCGAACGTGATGACCTCATCGGCGGGCACCGAGAAGTCGTCGTTGCGCCACACGACGAACGTGAAATACGACGTGACGTCGTCGATCGGTGACGAGCACAACAGGATGATGTGGTCGAGCCCGGTCTCGTAATGGATCGTGCTGCGCACCGTGAACGGCAGGTGGTAGCCGGTCGACATCTTGCGGTGCACGACGTCGCCGTCCTGCCCCGACGACAGCGCACCGAGATCGTTGCGCGCCTCGACCTCGTAGGCGTACCCGTAGAAGTGCTCGTCGAGCTCGCCCATCTCGATCTTCGGCACCTCGGTGTTCTGGCTGATGCCGAAGGTGCCCGTGTGCACGTACGGGAAGTGCGAGATGTCGAGGAAGTTGTCCGTCATCCGCGTGGCGGAGGTGGCCCAGCGCTGCACGCCGCTGTTGATCCTCCGGTACGCCGGGTCGTCGTCCCACGACATCTCGAACAGCGGACGCGCGGGCGTTCCGGGACACACCCAGACCAGACCGAACCGCTCCTGTGCACAGATCGCCGGGAGGTGGCTGGTCGGTGGCACCGGCCGACCGGCGCCCGACGACGGCACCTCGGTGCACCGCCCGCCTGCACCGAACGTCCAACCGTGGTACGGGCAGGTCAGGCAGCCGTCGTCGACCGAACCGAGGCTGAGCGGCGCCTCCCGGTGCGGACACCGGTCGGGGGCGGCGACGACTGCGCCGTCGGGCCCGCGCCAGATGACGTAGTCGCGCTCGAGCAGCCGCACGGCGAGCGGGCCGTCGGCGAGGTCGTCGCCCTCGGCGACGGCGTACCAGTGGTCCTGGAGTGCGGCGTTGTCGACGAGCACGCTCATGCGGGGATCATCCTCTTCTCGATTTTGGTCTGATGGTCTTACCATACTGCGTCGATTCGGCCAGCTCAACGGCCGGTGATCAGTTCCGGCTCCAGCTGCGCCACAGCCCTGAGCACCTCGGGTCGCGTCCGTGCCACGGCGGTGACGACGGCCACGTCGTCAGCGACGCGGAACCTCGCGACGGCGACGGGCCCGGCGAGCTGCGCGACCGATCGACCTGCGTCCGAGCCGACGACGACGGCCATCAGCACGTGCCGGCCGTCGGCCACGGACACCGAGCTGCCGGCGCCGGGGACATCCGGCCCGAACCGCTCGCCGTGGTGTACGAGCGGGCGACCGGCGCGCGTGACGCGCATCGCCAACTCGAGGTCGCCCGAGGGCTCGCCGGCGCGCCCGAGGGCGACCTCTTCGACCACGGCGCAGGTCGCCAGGTCGTCGAGATCGACCGTCATCGTCGTGCGATGGCGAGAGCCCCGGACGGAGATCGTCGGCTCCGGCCGCCAGACCAGGTGCGCTGCCCGACCGACGGTCACGGAGGTCGTGGCGCGCGACGGCGCGCCATCCGGACCTGGCCACACCAGGAGCGCGCCGACCGAGCCGATGTCGGCCCGCGCTGCGGCACCGATCGCCGCGTCGAGGTGGAGGTGGTCGCCGCCGACCGGGCCGGCGGCCGTCGCGGCCAGCAGGATGCGGTCGCCGCTACGACGGATCGCGACGGGGGGCTCCGACCGCGCGTCGACGAGCACGTCGCTCGCGTCCATCCGCGGGCGGAGGACGGCGGGCGCCTCTGGCGCACTGCCCCGCCGCGCGACAGCGAAGCTCGATGCGGACTTCATACCACGCACCGATCCACGAGCACACCGCCCACGAGCGGGTCAGCAGGCGACGGACTCACGTGGCGGCGGGGATGCGCGACCACGCCGCGACCTGGTGGCGCACCCAGTGGGCGACGTCGTGCGCGCCGGACGGAGCCACGAGCGAGGTGGCGAGGACGGGCTTGCCTCCGCGTCGATCCTCGCCCTGGCGCACCATGAGGTTGACATCGGCGCCGACGTGGGGCGCGAGGTCGACCTTGTTGATCACGAGCAGGTCGGCGAGCGCCACGCCCGGGCCGCCCTTGCGTGGCACGTCGTCGCCGCCCGCAGTGTCGAGCACGAAGATCTGCACGTCGACGAGCCCGTTGGAGAAGATCGCTGTGAGGTTGTCGCCGCCGGACTCGACGAACGACACGTCGACCGGGGCGTGCACCGCTTCCAGTTGCTCGACGGCGTCGAGGTTGGCGGCGATGTCGTCGCGGATCGCCGTGTGCGGGCAGCATCCGGTCTCGACCGCGGCGATCCGCCCGGTCGGGAGCACCGCAGCCTCGCGCAAGGCCTTGGCGTCCTCGCTGGTGAAGATGTCGTTCGTCACCACCACCACCGACAGGTCGTCGCGCAGCAAGGTGCACAACGAGCCGACGAGGGTGGTCTTGCCCGACCCGACCGGCCCACCGATGCCGACGCGCAGCGGTCTGCCGGGCCGCGGCGCGCCGCCGAGGTGGCCGAATGGCGCACTCGGCGCCACGGGACGGTCGGGGTCGAAGAGATCGTGCGGGATGTCATGTGGAGGCATGGCGGGTCCTTTGTGCAGTCGATGAAGGCGACGAGCGAGGTCGCAGCA
>CAYGLH010000244.1:4374-5766 GCA_964350535.1 uncultured Ilumatobacteraceae bacterium | reverse complement strand
CATCGGCGACAAGCACATCCCGCTGATCCACAACGTGATGAACACCGATGTGGTGGCCGCGATCTCCGACGTCGCCACCGACTCGCTCGACGCAGTTGCGAACTCGGCTTCCGGCCGGTCGGCGCTGGCGGCGCGCGGCGTGCCCGACGACGTGATCGCCGCCCTCGCCCACTTCGGCTTGTCGAGCTGGTGCAACGTGCTGGCCGCGATCAAGACCGCCAAGCTCCTCGACCTCGGTCCCGACGATGCGCTCGTCACCGTCGCCACCGACGGCGCCGCGATGTACCCGAGCGAGCGGGCGAAGACGGTCGCCGGACGGTTCGGCGGCGAGGTCACGGCTCCCGACGCTGCCGCAGTGCTCGCCGAGCACCTGTTCGGCGCGAGCACCGATCACCTGATCGAGTGCCGCGAAGCCGACCGTCGCCGCATCTTCAACCTCGGGTACTACACCTGGGTCGAGCAGCAGGGCACCCCCTTCGGGCTCTTCGAGCAGCGCCGCGGTCAGGCCTTCTGGCGTGGTCTGCGTCGCTACGTCGGCGTGTGGGACGAGATGATCGCCGACTTCAACGCTCGCGCCGCGTCGTGACCGACCGCCCGACGGCGAGCGGCGTCGAGCCCCGTCCCGCCGCCTCGTCCCACTGGCACTGCCTCGTGTGCGGTGCCGATCGCCCGATCGACGATCCGACGCCGTGGCGTTGCCCGGTGTCGACGCGCACCGACCGGCACCACGTGCTCCGCGCGGAGCTCGACGGCTGGTCGCGGGCACCCGCGCCGGGATGGACGGCGCGTGCTGAGAACCCGTACGGCGCCAACGACGGACGGATGGCCTGGTCGGCGGTGGCGGCCGCCCGAGGGCTCGATGACGACGGTCGCCGTCGGTTGGTCGCCGACGTCGACCGCGGCCTGCTCGCCGACGGCGGCGTGGGATTCCGCCCGACGCCGCTCGCCCGGTCGGAGGTGCTGAGCGATGCGCTGGAGTTCGCGTCCTCGGGTGGCGTGTGGGTGAAGGACGAGACGGCGAACGTCGGCGGCAGCCACAAGGCCCGTCACCTGCAGTCGATCCTGCTGCACCTGATGGCAACGGGCGACGACAGCGCGCTCGCCATCGCCTCCTGTGGCAACGCCGCGATCGCTGCGGCGACCCTCGCCCGTGCGGTCGATCGCCCGCTGGACGTGTATGTCCCCGTCTGGATGGATGACGCGGTCGGTGGTGCGCTCGCCGGTCTCGGCGCGCGCATCACGCGCTGCCCGCGCCGCGCGTCCGATCCGCCGGGCGATCCGGCCATGCTGCGGTTTCGCGAGGCGGTCGAACATGGGGCGGTGCCCTTCACGGTGCAAGGCCCGGAGAACGCGCTGTGCCTCGACGGCGGTCGGACGCTGGGCTGGGAAGTC
>CAYGLH010000244.1:0-4364 GCA_964350535.1 uncultured Ilumatobacteraceae bacterium | reverse complement strand
ATCAGTGCGATGCCGCCGGCCTTCCTCCCTTCGACCGGGTCGTCGCGCAGGTGGGTGGCGGGGCCTTCGCCGCTGCGCTCGGTGCCGCGTTGTGCGGCCCTCGTGCACCGACGCGGCTCGACGCCGTCCAGGCCGAGGGGTGTGCGCCGCTCCACCGCGCGTGGCAGGCGGCACGCGCCGGCAACGTCGCGGTCGGCGACCTCGGGTCGCGCTGGGATGAGCTGATGGTGCCGTGGGCCGACCCGGCGTCGAGCGCCGATGGGATCCTCGACGACGAGACCTACGACTGGCTCGACGTCTGCGCGCCGCTGGCGGCCAGCGGGGGGCGGACCATCGTCGCCGCCGAGTCGGACATCCGCGAGGCCCACGAGCTCGCACGACGAGCCGGCTTCGTCGTCAGCCCGACCGCCAGCGCCGGCCTCGCAGGGGTCCTCGCCGCACGCCACGAGCTCGCGCCCGACGACCGGGTTCTCGTCGTCATGACGGGGACGGCGCGCTGACCGCCGAGCCCCTGGTCGCAGTAGGGTTGGGCGCACGTCTCGACTGTCGATTCCGTCGTGGGCCCGGGCGGGTGCCATCTGCGCGCTCGGCGTCGCCCTGCTGGGCGTCGTCGATCCCTTCGACGCGCCCGCGAACGCGCAGGTGTCGAACGGCGTCACCACCCCGGTCCGTCCGGTCGTCCCGCTGGCCGTCGACGCGTCGACCCCGACCGATCGGGCGCTCGCCATGTCCGCCGACGGCCGCTTCGTCGGCTTCGACGACACCGATGACGGCTCGGGCGAGCTCGTGGTGCTCGATCGCGTCGCCCAGACGCGCGTGGCGGAGGTGCCCCCGACGGGGGCGCATCCCGGCATCAGCGCCGACGGCTGCGTCATCGCGTTCTCCCAGACGGACGCCGACGCGCTCCGCGTCGTCGACCGCTGCGCCACGCCGGTCGCCACGATCGACGTCGCGCCGTTGCCCGCGGGTGCCGCACTCCCGGCTCCCGCCGTGTCCGCCGACGGCTCGGTGATCGCCTGGTCGTCGGGCGACGCGCTGCTGCGATTCGTCCGATCGGGCACCGGCTACGCCAGGGACACGGCGTTCGCTCCCGCCAAGGCGGCCGGTCGGTTCTTCGGCCCGCGGCTGGCGATGTCGGGCGATGGCCGTTCGCTCGCCTACGAGACCACCTCCGACGCCGACGAGACCGATCCGGCGAGCACCGCCCTGCACCTGTGGACCGCCCCGGCAGCGGCCGGCGCCGGCACCTCGGTCCAGGTGGCGGCCGGTGCTCGCTTCCCGACGATCGATGCCACCGGGGACCTCATCGCCTACGAGCGCAGGACGTCGTCGGGCGCCTCGGCGGTCGAGGTCCATCACCGCTCGGCGTCCGGCGGTCCGGCGGTGATCCGCACGCTCGACGCAGCGTGGAAGCCGTCGCTCTCCTCCGACGGGCACCAGCTCGTGTACGACCAGGCCGATGGCCTCCACGTCACATGGTGGAGCGCCGCCTCACCGTTCAACACGATCAGCAGCGTGCGACTGCTCGACGGACTCTCCACGGGCGACGGTGCCCCGGGCAACTCCGGGCCCGGCGCCGCGGTGTCGGCCGGCGGCCGGGTGGTCGTCGCCTCCGGCGATCAGTCCACGGCGCCGGTCACGCCGCCGCTCGCCACCGGCACCTACCTGTGGCAGCACGTGCGCCCGCACACCGTCACCGCGGCGACGCCCGTCGACCTCGGGATCGTCGCAGTCGGCGCGACCGCCTCCGGGACGGCGACGTTCACGAACACGGGCCAGGTCGGGATCCCGCTCACCCGCACCGGTGCCGCCGGCGCCGTCACGCGGCTGCGTCCCACGGTCGCTGGTGCCGTCGTCGCCGGCAGCTGGTCGTGCGACGCCGTCGACATCTGGCAACCCGGCACGAGCTGCACCCAAGGCGTGTCGATCGTGCCCGGCGCTGCCGGCGTCGCCACCGGAACGACACGCCTGCAGCTCCCTGCCGTCCCCGCCGCGGGCATC
Organism: uncultured Ilumatobacteraceae bacterium; assembly: GCA_964350535.1. Classification (GTDB taxonomy): domain Bacteria; phylum Actinomycetota; class Acidimicrobiia; order Acidimicrobiales; family Ilumatobacteraceae; genus CAYGLH01. Next base: position 2,363 of record CAYGLH010000244.1, on the reverse strand, counting down.
CCTGCCATCGACGTGTCGGTCACGGTCACTGCCACCGGCCGCGCCCCGAGCACCACCACCTCGACGACGACCACCACGGTGGCGCCCGAGGTGACGGTCAGCCCCACCACCCCCGACAGCACGCTGCCCACCGGCACCGTGCCCGTCCGGACGGTGTTCCCGCTGCCGTCCGACCCGATCTTCACCGGCGGCAGCTCCGGCTCCTACGGGTCGGGGAGCTACGGCAGCGGCGGGAGCTACAGCCCCGGCTCGTCGAGCAGCGGATCGACCAGTGCCACGACCACCACGACCGTGCCCGAGCTGCCGTCCTTCGAGCCGCCGTCGTTCGAGTTCGTCCCGACCATCATCGGCGCCGGTCGGCGCACCAGCGAGCTCGCGCTGTACAACCCCGGACCGGACCCGGTCACCGTCACGGCGCTGGCGATCGACCCCGCCGCCGAGGGACACTTCGCCGTCGGCACCACCGACTGCACGGGCATCGAGATCCAGCCGCAGGCTCGCTGCACGATCGAGGTCACCTTCGCCCCGACCGCCGTGGGCGAGCTCACGGCGACACTCGTCGCGTCCTTCGCCGACGGTCGGTCGGCCGATGCCGTGCTCAGCGGGCTGGGCGCCGACGAGCCGGTGCTCACGGTCGAGCCCGAGGTCGCCGCCGACGGCCAGGTCGTGTCGGTCTTCGGCGCCGGCTTCCCGGCGGGTGCGACCGTCACGCTGACGTGGGACGACGGGCGGCTCAGCTCAGAGCACGTCGTCACGGATGCCGGCGACTTCGCCGACAACATGACCGTCCTGCCGCACACACCGCGTGGCCCCTCCGAGCTGGTGGTCACCGGCCAGGACGGCCTCTTCGCCGACGTGGCGGCCGAGCTGCTGATCGACGTGACCGCACGCCGGGCCGACTCGGCGGTCTTCGGCAAGTACAACCGCTGACCGCCGGTTGCCGAGCTGCTACTCGGCGTCGTCGACGAAGCCGATGATCGAGGTGCCCACGGTGCACTCCGATGCCCCCGGGCCCGGCGTGTCGCACGTGAGCTCGATGGCGACGGTCGAGCCCCCCTCGTAGGAGAACGGCGCGACGAAGTGGAAGTCGAGGTCGCGGAAGTTGGCCAACTCGGACTCCAGGAGCACCTCGCCGTCGCGGAGGAGCGCGACCCGACCGATGGCCCCCGACGGGTTCTGGAACACCACGTCGGTGATCGACAGGTCGCGGCCGCTGCTGACCACGAACGACTCGGTGGCGGTCTCGCCCGCTGGTGCGGCCGCCTCGAGCCGCAGATCGGCGGGGGTCCCGAAGGGGAGCTCTTCGGCCTCGGCTGCGGACCGCTCGAGGTCGGCGATGAGCTCGAGCAGCGTGAGGCGGTCGGCGGCGAGCGCCTCCTCGGCCTGATCCTGGGCGATGGACTCGACGCTCGGACGCAGGACCAACCACCACAGCAGCGCCCCCAGGAGCAGCGCGATGAGCGCGCCGACGAGTGCGGGGAGCAGCCACGCCGCGACGCGCGGCGTCTGCTGGTAGCGGCCCGGCAGATCGGTCGGTCGTCCGTCGCTGCCGACGGCGTGCACGACGAAGTCGTGGTCGATCTCGGTGCCGCGCCAGAACCGGCTGGTCGGCTCGACGCGCAGGTCGACCTTTGCCTCAGCCCCGGGTTCGAGATGGGTCGCCGGGGTCGCCAGGTCGACCCTGGCGTGGTCGCCCAGCACCTCGGCGGTGAGCTCGACCAACATCGGCGTGTTGCCCTGGTTGGACACCACCACGCGGTGGCGGCCGGCGGTGCCCGACCGGCTCTGCGGGGGATCGAGCGTGGCGGCGTAGGCGGCGACCTCGACCACCTCGATCGCCGCATCGGCCTGGCTGGTCCCGGACGGGCCGGCGACGGCGATGCTCGACATGTGGACGCCCGCCGGGAGTGCGGCGTTGACGTCGACGACGACCGGCACCTCGAAGATCTCGCTCGGTCGGAGCTCGAGCGTGTCGGCCTGGAGCGCGGTGCGGTCGGCGAGCTCGCCGGTCGGGGTCAGCTTGACCGTCTCGTCGGCATCGGCCTCGTTGTGGACGCGCAGCACCAGCGCCGCCGGTTCTCCCGGCGTCGAGGTGATCCTTTGCGGCTGGAAGGACGCCGTCACCGTCATGGCTGCGCACGGTATCCCAACCTGGCACTCGGTCGGAAGCACGGACGGCGGTAGCCTCGGCGACATGCCGGAAACCGCGTCGCCCGTAGCGCTCGAGGGCGGGTTCGATCCCCGCTCCGCCGTCTTCGACCGTTTGCTCAAGAACCGCGTCGTCATGCTCGGTTCGGACGTCAACGACGAGATCGCCAACCAGATCTGCGCCCAGTTGCTGTACCTCGAGGGCGAGGACCCGC
>CAYGLH010000243.1:3837-5771 GCA_964350535.1 uncultured Ilumatobacteraceae bacterium | reverse complement strand
AGCAGAGATCGAGGTCAGGTCGGCGTGTCGGGTTGGACGATGTCGAGCAACGTCTCCATCGACTTCAACCAGTCATCGAGAGTCGAGCGCCAGGGTGCGGCCACGACGTGTTCCACGCCGGCCTCGGCATACGCCTCGCGCTCCTCTCGGATGAGCGCCGGATCCATCCCCTGCGGGTCCCACCCCGTGCGGTACGAGATCACGAGTTCACGGTCGCCTGCGGCACGGAGCTCGGCGATGATCGGCGCCAGCTGCTCCGGTGGCGTGCTGATCGCCTGGAAGCCGTCGCCGCGCCGGAGGGCCCGGTCGCGAGCCGCTTGGCTCCCACCGCCGATCCAGATCGGGATCGGCCGAGCGGGCGTCGGCAGGACCTTGATGTCGTCGAAGGCGTAATGCTCGCCGTGGAAGCTCGAGCTGTCCCCACCCCACACGAGCCGCATGATGTCGAGCGCCTCGTCCATGCGCGCTCCGCGAGTGTGGAACTCCTGGTCCAGCGCGGCGAACTCGGCGGCAGACCAGCCGACGCCGGCGGCGATCGTCACGCGTCCGCCCGACAGGGCGTCGAGGCTGGCGAGGCTGTTCGCCAGGTGCAGCGGGTGGTACTGCGGGACGACGAGCACGCTGGTGCCCAGCCCGATGTCCGTGGTCACCGCACCCGCCCAGGCGAGCGTGGCGAGCGGGTCGAAGAGGTACGGCGAGGGATAGTCCTGGGCGGCGGGGAACACCAGGTGATCGCTCACCCAGACGTCGGCGAAGCCGAGCGCTTCAGCCCGGCGCGCGACCTCCTGGATCGCCTGCGGCGACGCCGCACGTCCGTACTGGGGCAGGTGGATCCCGAGGCGCATCGGAGGAGTCTCGCGGATCGCTACGCTCGTCGACGCCATGACCGACGGCAATCGCTGGCTGGAACTGAAACGATCGAAGCCCGACCACTCCCAGTGGTACATCGAGCGCTTCCGAACGATGGCTGCCGACGGCGCCGACCTCCACGGCGAGGCCCGGCTGGTGGACGCGATGGTGCCACGCGGGGCCCGCATCCTCGACGCCGGCTGCGGCCCCGGGCGGGTCGGCGGACGGCTCCACGAGCTCGGCCACGACGTCGTCGGGGTCGACCTCGACCCCGAGTTGATCGCTGCCGCCCGCGACGATCATCCTGGGCCGCAGTGGTTCGTGGGCGACCTGTCGACCCTCGACCTCATGTCGAGCGAGAGCATGGCGCCGTTCGACGTGGCCGTTGCCGCCGGCAACGTGCTGCCGTTCCTCGACCCGGCAACCCGACAGACCGTCCTCACGCGGCTCCGGGCCCACCTCGCACCCGAGGGCCGACTGGTCGCGGGGTTCGGAACCGAGCGCGACTACCCGTCCGACGTGTTCTTCACGGATGTCACGGCGGCCGGCCTCCATGTCGACATCCGACTGTCGACATGGGACCTCAGGCCATGGACGCCCGACGCTGATTTTCTCGTCGCGGTCCTCTCCGCTGCATGAGCGGCGACGGCCCGACCGCTCGGGAGGCGGCGCCTCAGGCCGGAGCGGGCGTTGGCTCGTCGTCCGCAGGAGGCGGTGACGACTCGGGGTCTGCCCCGCCGGAGCCGATCGTGATCGCACCTCGCTTGTCGAGTGCGAGCATGCCGAGCCCGATGAGGATCACCAGGATGCCGAGCCCGACGAGCAGCGCCGCCACTCCGAAGGCCACGACGGAGGTGAACAGCGATGCCCGGAGGAACGACGCATTCATCACGGTGTCGCGGGCTGGGTCGTCTCGGTCGAGCTCCGCATAGGTCAGACCGCCGCCTGCCTCGAGCGCATGCTTCTTGATGACGGTGGCCTGCGAGTAGGCGGTGAACGGACCGTCGACCGGGTCCCCGCCGAAGTTCTCGGCGTCCTCGGACACCGTGATGTTCTCGTCGGCCAGCTCGCGCTGGATCAAGAAG
>CAYGLH010000243.1:0-3827 GCA_964350535.1 uncultured Ilumatobacteraceae bacterium | reverse complement strand
TGACACCGACCACCACCATGATCGCTCCGGCGACCATCGTGATGATCGCGACGATCTTGGGCAACTTGTTCATGACGTCGACTCCCGTGGTTGTGACGAAGGCGTTCAGGCCAAGTTAGTCATCCTGACCAGGGCCGATGGTCGATGCCCGCATTCTGTCGCCAACTGTCAACCCGCCGGCCGCACGCCGTTCAACCGGCGGGGCCGTCGCGGGCGCAGGCCGCCGAGGCGCAGCGGTGGCGAATCGCCGCACGCCGCGCGACAATGGCGTCCGACGGATCACGGGGAGGTCGGTCATGGCAACGATCCCGGCACCGGTGCAGGCGCTGCTCGGCAGCGATGCGGTCGCCCACGTGTGGACGCGCAACGCCGACGACTCGCCGCAGGTCTCGGTCGTCTGGGTGCTCGCCGAGGACGACGACATCCTGTTCGGCTGCGGCGACGACAGCCACAAGGCCCGCAACCTCCGCCGAGACCCGCGCGTCGTGTTGTCGATCGAGGACACGGAACGCAGCGAGCGCGGCTTCCAGCGGCACCTGGTGGTGCGCGGCACCGCCACGGTGGAGTCGTGCGACCCCGACGTCCTGCGCCGGCTCGCCCACAAGTACACCGGCGTCGACGAGCATCCGCTCCTGCGCCCCGACGCCCCCGACTGCGCGATGGTGCGCGTCACCGTCGATCGGATCAGTGGCGTCGGCCCCTGGGTCGAGCCGATCCCGCTGCAGGCCGCCGGCGGCTGACAGCCGACCGGCGCAGCCTGCGCGCTACTGGATCAGACAGAACGGGTGGCCCACCGGGTCGAGATACACCTTGAACGTCCCGTCATCGGACGGTTGGTGCGGATGCACGGTCGCGCCGGCGGCCAACACGGCCGGTTCGGCGGCGGCGATGTCGCCCGCGGCGAAGTCGAGGTGGAATTGCTGCGGGTGGGTGCCGCCAGGCCACGTCGGGGCCAAGAAGTCGTCGATGCGCTGGAAGGCGAGGGTCGTCCGACCGTCGGGATTGTCGGGCGACACGCATCCTCCAGGCGGGACCAACGTCGCCCACCGCTCATCCGAACTGTCCTCCAAGGGCCACCCGAGGATCGTCCCGTAGAACTCGGCGAGCGCGAGCGGATCGGGGCAGTCCAGGATCACCAGATCGAGACGGAGCGGAGATGGGGTGCTCATCGCGCGAGCGTACGCTCGCGTCGATGGGCGATGTTCCGCGCGACCGGTCGGGGCTGATCACGGAGGCACCGGGTCCACAACGGCTCACGTCGGGCCGCTACTGGTGGGCGCCGGCGAGCGTGGTCGTCGCCTGGTTGATCGCCGTTGCCACGCCGCTCCCCATCTGGATCGCCGTGGCCTACGCGGTCGGGAACGTGCTCGGCACCGCGGTCGGACTGCGCCTGCAGATCGCCCGCCTCCAGGAATGGGGCGACGCGCGGCGCGACCATCGGCCGCTCCTGCGGTGGCTGTGTCTCGCCCAGGTCCCGAGCGGGTGGGCAACCTTCGTGCTCGTCCTCGTCGGTGCCTCCTGACCGCAGTCGGCTCAGCCCAGCTCGAACGTGGTCACGCCGTACACGCGGTGCCACGGGATGGGCGGCGCAGCACCCAGGTACATGCGGGCGCACCCGAAGCGCTCGACCAGTCCGGAGCGCTCGGCCAGGTCCATCGCCTCCGCGTTGACCTCGGGGACGTCGAGCGTCACCTCCGATCCCTCGGCGACGGATGCCAGCGTGAGGAAGATCGCCTCGGCGACACGTTCGTCGGCTGCGAACAGCGGCCCGATCTTGAATGCCTCGCGGCAGGGACGGATGACCCCCAGTCCGACGGTCCGCCCACCATCGGTCGCCGCGACCGCCCGTCCGCCGGCCGGAGCGATCCACGCTCGAAGGAACCGTCGCCGGTCGAACCCGAAGTGCGCCTGATCGAACGCCACCACCTCCTCGAACGGCAGCTCCCCGGCATCCACGACGCGCACGCGTGAGCCGGCGCTGCGGCGTGGTGCGGGACCGGTCATCCGGAGTGTGCGGTGGGCGAACTCGAATCCACCGGACCGATAGAAGGGCTGCATCGCGAAGACTCCGTCCATACCGACGGCAGCTCCTGGGCGCAGCCGCGCGACGAGGCGGTCGCGACGCCAGAACCAGAACTCGCGACCGATCCCGTGCCCACGCAGGTCGGGACGGACGATGAAGAACCCCATGAACCCGAAGTCGCCGTCGTACGACACCACCGATCCGGTGGCGATGACATCGCCGTCGCGCTCTGCGCACACGAACCCGTCGGGATCGGTCGCCCAGAAGGCCGCCGCGTCGGCGAGTCCAGGGTTCCACCCCTCGCCGGCGGCCCAATCGACGGCGAGGTCGAGCTCGTCCCGCCCTGCGCGCCGAAAGGTCGTTTCCCCCATCGGTCGTTCAACTTACGCGTGCGGGATCACGACCCGATCCATCGACATCTGTCGATGCTTCGGTAGGGTCCTATATCGATTGCTATCGATGTGACCCGATCGGAGCCGAACCCCTCGATGACCACGACCAACGCACCCCCCGAGCCGAGCGTCTCCGACAAGCTCTCGACACTCGACCGGTACCTGCCGCTGTGGATCGGACTCGCCATGGTGGTCGGGCTCGCACTCGGCCGTGGACTGCCGGACCTGAACGACTGGCTCGACGACGTCGAGGTCGGCACCGTGTCGATCCCGATCGCCATCGGGCTGTTGGCCATGATGTATCCCGTCCTGGCGAAGGTCCGCTACACCCGTGTGGGGACCCAGCTCGGCGACCGACGGACGCTCGGGCTCTCGCTGGTGATGAACTGGGTCGTCGGCCCCGCTTTGATGTTCGTCCTCGCGTGGACGTTCCTCTCGGACCTCCCCGAGCTGCGGACCGGGCTGATCATCGTCGGCCTGGCGCGCTGCATCGCGATGGTGCTGATCTGGAACGACCTCGCCTGCGGCAACCGGGAGCTCGCCGCGGTGCTCGTGGCGGTCAACTCGGTGTTCCAGATCGTCATGTACTCCGTGTTGGGCTGGTTCTACCTCACGGTGCTGCCGGGCTGGCTCGGCCTCGACACCCAGAGCCTGGACGTGGGGATCTGGGAGATCGCCCGGTCCGTCCTGGTGTTCCTCGGTGTGCCGTTGCTCGCCGGGTTCTTGACGCGCACGATCGGCGAGCGCCGCAAGGGCACCGAGTGGTACGAGCAGACGTTCCTGCCCCGCATCGGGCCGGTCGCGCTGTACGGGCTGCTGTTCACGATCGTCGTGCTCTTCGCCTTGCAGGGCGAGCAGATCACGAGCCGCCCGCTCGACGTGGCTCGCGTCGCGCTGCCGCTGCTCGTCTACTTCGCCGTCATGTGGGCCGGATCGTTCGCCGCCGGCTATCGCCTCGGGATCCCCTACGACCGCAACACCGCGGTCGCGTTCACGGCGGCCGGCAACAACTTCGAGCTGGCGATCGCCGTCGCCATCGGGGTGTTCGGCGTGACCAGCGGCGAAGCGCTGGCGGGCACGATCGGCCCGCTGATCGAGGTCCCCGCCCTCGTCGCCCTCGTCTACGTCGCCCTCTGGGCACGACGCCGCTTCTACGACGACACCGCCGGGCGAACCTGACCCCCGCACGGGCACGGGCCACGGCCAGCGACCGGTCCAACGCCAGCCTCGATCTGGATCGGGTTCGTCCCGGTTTCCGGGACGGAAACGCCCCAGCTCGCATCACCGGGACGAACCCGGACCAGAACCGAGCGCTGGAGCGCACCCTCCCGAAAACGACGAAGACCAGGGCCGGAACCCTGGTCATCTGGTGTCGGAGGGGGGACTTGAACCCCCACGGACGTTTAATAGTC
>CAYGLH010000242.1:1605-5777 GCA_964350535.1 uncultured Ilumatobacteraceae bacterium | reverse complement strand
TTCAACGGCTAGAACCTCAGCCTTCCAAGCTGATGATGCGAGTTCGATTCTCGTCGTCCGCTCCACGCGACGTCGCTGGCCGCAGCGATCCGGTCCAGATCCGTCCCGGAATCCGGGACTGGAACGACCCAGGTGTTGTCGGCGGGACGAATGTGACCCAGATCGGTGTCTACCTGCATTGATGCGCAGTACATGCGACGCCGGTGCTGTATCGCTGGACTTCCGTCAGCGCCGTGGGGTGGTGGCGGTTGCGACGCCTCAGGAGGCGACCTCGATTGACAGATCGAACACATGTTCGCTATGATGTGCATCATGAAGGGGTGGGACGAAGTGCCGAGGGGAGCGATGCCAGCGGAGGACTGGTACTCGGTCGTCGCCGGCGACGCGGCGATCGGGGTGCTCGACGAGGGGGCCGGGCGCGCTGCCCTCCACCAGGAGGTCACGGACACGACCGGGATGACCGACCGCCAGTTGATCGACCGGGTGCGGGCGTTGGAGGTCCAGCAGCGGCGCACCGCTGCGGCGCTGGCGGTAGTGCTCGAGGAGGCTGACCGACGGCGGGTCCACCTGATCGACGAGCACCGCACCACCGGTGCGTGGCTGCGCGCCGAGACGAACTGCTCGGTCGGAACGGCGACCCAGCGGCTGCAACTGGCCCGACTGGTGGCGACCGTGCCGTCGGCGGCCGAAGCACTGTTCTCGGGGCGGATCGGCACCGACCAGGCGCGTCTCTTGGCGAGAGCACGTGCCAACCCGCGCTGTGGCGAACGGCTCGTCGATCAGCCGGAGGAGGCCGAGCTCCTGGTCGAGCAGTGCGAGCAACTGTCGTACAACAACGCCAAGTTGTGCGTCGAGCGGTGGATCTCCAACGCCGACGAGGACGGGGCACATCGCGATCGCGAGATCAGCGCCGAGCATCGCAACGCCAGCGTGATGCCCGACGGCCACGGCATCCGGGTCAGGGCCGACGGCGGCGACGCCGTCACCGCAGCGGAGATGACCGCCATCTACGAGCGCTTCGTGGAAGCCGAGTTCGCGAAGGACGTCGAGGCTCGCGATCGACTGTACGGCCCGAACGCACCGACGGACCTCCTCCCCCGCACCCCCGCCCAACGCCGCCACGACGGGATGGTTGGCCTGTTCCGGGCCGCCGGTGCGGCCGGCCCCGGTGCGGGCACGCCACCGGCGATCGTGGTCAACGTGATCGTCGACCAATCGACCCTCGAGGACTGCCTCGCCGACCACGGGCTCGGTCGATCCCGGGCTCCGGACACCGCGACGAGCCCGACGGACCGGCGCTGCCACACCGACGGCGGCGCCCCAGTCGACGAACACGACCTGCTCCGCGCCGCGCTCACCGGCCATGTCCGCTCTGTGCTCCTCGCCGATGACGGCACCGTCATCAACTGGGGCCGCAAGCGACGCCTGTTCACCGGCCCGGCGCGCGACGCCGCGCTCTTCAACATCACCGGGTGTGAGCGGCCCGGCTGCAACGTTCGTGCGCCGCACAGTCAGGTCGACCACGCCACGGAGTGGAACGACCTCGGTCGCACCGACCAGGACAACCGCACCATCCAGTGCAGCCACGACAACCGGGCCAAACATCGACTCCGGCTCATCGTCCGCCGCAGCAGCGACGGCTACTTGAACTGGCACCGACCGGACGGCACGTACCTCGCACCCGTCGGGCGGCGGCCACATCCCGCCGACGTCGACATCGAACGACACATCCGCCGACGCGTCGCTGCGCTCGCCCGGGACTGATCCACCTCCGGCGACGAGCTCAGGCCGTCGCTCGTCAGGCCGTCGTGCTGTGGGCGGTGATCCAGTCGACCATGCCGGGGATGCAGTGCTTGGCGGCGCTCGAGCCGACGAAGAGGCCGACGTGGCCGCCCGGCACGCGCAGCTCGGACCGGTCGTGGGAGCCGACGAGGTCGAGCAAGGGCTCGCTCGTGGCGGGTGGGGTGATGTGGTCGCGCTCGCCGACGACCGAGAGGAACGGCATCGTGATCGCGCCGAGGTCGATCGTCCGGCCGCCCATCTGGAACGTCCCGTCGAGCAGCTGGTTGCGCTCCCCGAAGGCCCGCTCCATCTGCTTGGCCGTGGCCCCGGGGAAGCGGATGTGGTCGTCGCCCCAGTTGGTCATCACCCGGTGCGCCAGCACGTAGTCGTCGTCGGCCATCCGCTGCCAGAGGTTGACCCGGCTGGTCAGCCACGAGCTCGGATCGAGCGTGGAGAACGCGGTGCGCACCGCCTCGGCGGGCACGTTGCCGGTCTCGTCGAAACGCGCCGTCAGTCGCGCCGGCCGCAGCTGGGCGGGCCCACGCTCGGGCGCCACCGGGGTCGCCAGCACGACGAGGTTGTCGACCGGCATCGTGGGGTTGCCGGCGACCGACAGCACCGACAGGAACCCGCCGAAGCAGTAGCCGAACATCGTGACCGCGCCGACGCCGGTGTGCGTCGCCGTGACCCCGACGGCCCACGGGATGTAGTCGTCGCAGTACGTCTCGAGCGTGTTCTCGGAATCGGCCGGCCCGGGCTCGCCCCAGTCGATCATCCAGACGTCGAACCCGGCCCCGCAGAACTGCTCGACGAGGCTGTTGCCCGGTTGCAGGTCGAACACCGTCGGACGGGTGACGAGGCTCATCACCAGCAGCAGGGGCGGACCGAGCCGCCGCTCGTCGCTCTCGTAGCGCCACAGCTGCACCTGGTCGCGCGCGGCGACCAACTGGCGCGGACTCTGCCCCAGCTCGGGTTCGTCGAGACCGAGGACGTAACGCGCCGTGTTGCGCACCCGGCGGGAAAGATCGGTCGCCGCGGCCACGCGATTCAACTCGCCTTGCGGCGCCGCTTGGTGCCGATGTCCGGCGGATCGCCGACCGTCGCCTCCGTCGCCGCGCCCGCCTCTGCGGGATCGGCGAGCTGGGCGAGCTCGGCCTGCAGCGCGTCGACCTGCCGGGCGAGCGCCCGCACCTCACGGGTGAGCGCACCGAGCTCGTGGCGCAGCACGCTGATGTCGCTCCCGCTCGGAAGGTTCCAGGCGTGCAGGAAGCGCCGACTGCGCCGCTCGAGCTCGTCGGAGGCGCGCGCACCGACGGCGCCGACCATCTCGACCGCCTCGGCGAAGCCGTCGCTGGCCGTCAGCTCGGTGAGCCGCGGGCCGACCTCGGCCGACAGGCGGTCGTACGCCTCGCGCCATGCGGGCTTGTCGCTCATGGCCACTCCCCTCTCGTGCCATGCCCCTGCGGCGATCGTACCCCGGCCAGCCCGGCGCGACCGCCCGAGCCGCCGGTGCGTCACCCGGCACGCCAGACTGGAGCGGTGGCCGCGACCGCAGCCACCCACACCGGGACCGGAAACCGGGATCGGGGATCGGGGAGATCGATGGAACGGATCGCGTCGGGATATCAGCTCGTCGAGGCGCCGGTGCCGACGCCGGATGGTGGCGTCGTGTTCTCCGACGTCCTCGGCGGCGGCGTGTACGAGTGGTCGCCGACGACCGCCGAGGTGAGCACGGTGCTGCCCAAGCGGCGCGGCGTCGGGGGCATGGCCCGCCATCGCGACGGCGGCCTCGTGATGTCGGGTCGTGACGTCAGCCATCTCGCCCTCGACGGCACGTCCCGTGTCGTCTACGCACCTCCCGACGGCGTCGCCGGGATCAACGACCTCACGGTCGATCCCGACGGCCGGATCGTCGTCGGCCAGCTCCGCTTCCGACCCTTCGCCGGCGAGGACCCGGTGCCCGGCGAGTTCGTCGCCGTCGGCGGCGATCGTCCGCCCACCCCCGTCGTCGACGACGTGCTGTGGGTGAACGGCTGCCAGTTCAGCCCCGACGGCGCAGTGTTCTACGGGTGCGACGTCCACCGCGGCGTGGTGATCGCCGCCGACCGGGCGCCGGACGGCACGTTCGCCGGTCGCCGGGTGATCATCGAGTCGCCCACGGGTGTCGCCGACGGCATGGCGGTGGACGAGACCGGCGCGATCTGGGTGGCGCTCGGCCCCTCGGGCTCGATCGGGCGGTTCACGCCCGACGGCGAGCTCGACCGTGAGGTGGAGATGGACGCCAAGTTCGTCGCCAGCCTGTGCTTCGGCGGCGCCGACGGCCGCGACGTGTTCGCCACCACGATCGGACAGGACGGCGACACCGGCGCCGTGTTCCACGGCCGGGTCGA
>CAYGLH010000242.1:0-1505 GCA_964350535.1 uncultured Ilumatobacteraceae bacterium | reverse complement strand
CCGACACGAGCGCGCTCGTCGCCGGCGCACGGCGGCACACGATCGCCGACCTGTTGCACCGCACCGCCTGCCGCCGGCCCGACCACCGTGCACTCGTCCACGACGGCGGGGTCGACACGTTCGCCGACCTCGACGGCGTGGTGACCCGGGTGGCCAGTGCGATGGCGGCGCGCGGCGTGGGGCGCGGTGATCGGGTCGTGATGTTCGCCCACAACTCCCGCGACTTCATCGTGTACTACTTCGCGCTCGCCCGGATCGGCGCGATCTCCGTGCCGGCGAACTTCATGCTCAACGCCGACGAGCTCGGCTACATCGTCGGCCACGCCGAACCGGTCGGGTACATCGTCGAGGCCGCACTCGCCGACACGATGACGGCGGCCTGGTCGGTGGCGGGAGCGCCCGCGCCCCGGCTGCGCGGCTGGATCGCCACGTCGCCCGGCCAGACGCCGCCCGCCGAGCACGACGATGTCGCCTCCCTCGCGGCGTCGGGCGACGACACCCCGATCGAGGTGCACGTCGCCGACGACGACCCCGTGCAGATCATGTACACGAGCGGCACGGAGTCGCGACCCAAGGGGGTGACGCTGACGAACCGGGCGCTGATCAGCCAGTACGTCAGTTGCCTCGTCGACGGCGGGATGACCGCCGACGACGTCGAGGTGCACGCACTGCCCTTCTACCACTGCGCCCAGCTGCACTGCTTCCTCACGCCCGACGTCTACGTCGGTGCCACGAGCATCATCCTGCCCGGCCCCGACCCGGAGTTGATCTGTGCAGCGATCGAGCGCGAGCGCGTGACCAAGCTGTTCTGCCCGCCGACCGTGTGGATCTCGCTGCTGCGCTCGGAGGCGTTCGAGCGCCACGACCTCTCGTCGCTGCGCAAGGGGTACTACGGCGCGTCTATCATGCCCCTCGAAGTGCTGCGCGAGATCGGCGAGCGGTTGCCCGACGTCCGGCTGTGGAACTTCTACGGTCAGACCGAGATGGCCCCTGTCGCCACGATCCTGCAGCCCGAGGACCAGGTGCGCAAGGCGGGGTCGGCGGGCGTCGCCACGCTCAACGTCGAGACGCGGGTGGTCGGCGACGACGACGAACCGGTCGCCCCCGGCGAGATCGGGGAGATCGTCCACCGCAGCCCGCAGGCGATGCTCGCCTACTGGAACGACGAGGAGAAGACCGCCGACGCGTTCCGCAACGGCTGGTTCCCCTCCGGCGACCTCGGCATCGTGGACGAGGAGGGCTACCTCACGGTCGTCGACCGGAAGAAGGACATGATCAAGTCCGGCGGCGAGAACGTGGCGAGCAAGGAAGTCGAGGACTGCCTGTTCCTCCATCCGGCGGTCGCCGAGGTGGCGGTGTTCGGCACGCCCGATCCGCACTGGATCGAGGCCGTCACCGCGTGCGTGGTGCTGCGGCCGGGCGAGGCGGTGGAGGCGGACGACCTGATCGCCTTCGCCCGCGAGCGCCTCGCCGGGTACAAGACGCCCAAACACGTCCACCTCGTC
>CAYGLH010000241.1:0-5788 GCA_964350535.1 uncultured Ilumatobacteraceae bacterium | reverse complement strand
CCTTGTCCAGGTTGCCGTTGTCGGGCCACGATTTGAGCGGCGCGTAGCGCTGGGCGCCGGTGCCGGCGCCGCCGCGCCCGTCGTTGACGCGGTAGGTGCCCGCGGCGTGCCAGCTCATCCGGATGAAGAACCCGCCGTAGTGCCCGAAGTCGGCCGGCCACCAGTCCTGCGAGTCGGTCATCAACGCGTCGACGTCGGCCGTCAGCTCGTCGACGTCGATCTCGGCGAACGCGGCGCGGTACTCGTAGTCCGCGCTGAACGGGCTGGAGTCGGGGTGCGACTGGTGCAGGATCCGCAGGTTGAGCGCGTTCGGCCACCACTTCTCGTTCGACTGGAACTCGGCGGAGGTGAGGGCGCCCCATTCGGCGATCGGTGTGTGGTTGTCGGTCATTGCTGCTCCTGGGTGGTGATGGTGGAACTGGTGGTCTGGGTGGTGGTGATGGTCTGACAGACGGGGCAGGTGCCCCAGTAGATGACCTCGGCCTCGTCGATCTCGTACCCGGACGAGTCGGCGGCGGTCAGGCACGGCGTGTCGCCGACGGCGCAGTCGACGTCGGCCATCTCGCCGCACGAGCGGCAGATGAGGTGGTGATGGTTGTCGCCGACGCGATCCTCGTAGCGCGCCGGCGAACCGGCGGGCTGGATCCGACGGATCAACCCCTTCTCGGCGAGCAGGCCGAGCGCGTCGTACACCGACTGACGCGAGATCGCGCCGATCTCCTCGCGCACGCCGTGGGCGATGTCGTCCGCGGTCCCATGGGGGCGTTGGGCCACGGCGCGCATCACCGCGATCCGTTGGGCGGTGACCTGCACGCCGCGTTCCCGCAGCGCCACCGCGTGCTCCCCGTGCACGACTCCCATCACGACCCAGCATGGACGCGATCTTGGACACTGTCAAGATTTGGTCCGGGGTTCAGATCGTGTTCATGATCGGGCCCACCCCTTGCGTCGCTCGGCCGACAGCGCGACCATGTGGTCGTGCCCGTGAGCTGATCACCCAGGGTTCGAGCGCTCGGCCACTGCCGGGTCGACCGATCCAAGCCTTTCCCCGCAACGGGAGTCACCTCCACGGACCCCTTCGCGTCACGCCGTGGCGGCCTCGAGCTTCTCGTCGGCCACGATGTGCGTCAGCGGCAGTGCGGGGAACGCCGCCTCCATCCGCCGGGGCACGTCGAACAGCCACCACCGCGAGATGCCTTTCGGCAACGTCGACAGGACGATGCCGTCGAAGGACCGCCCACCCTCGCGACGGATCGTGTCGCCGACCGCGTACACCGGGTTGGCGTCGCCGACCTCACCCGTCGCGCCCATCCGCATCGTGGCGAGCCGATCCAACATCTCGTCGAGGTTCGCCTGGGCCTGCGCCTTCACCTCACCGTCGGTCCAGGTGTGACCGAGCGGGTGGTACTCGGGCACCACGAGGTGGAAGTTGCAGTACGGGTCGTCCTCCCGCAGGTGGTGGAGGTGATCCAGCAGGTGCGCTCCCCCGAGCGTCTTGTGGGCCACGACCAGGAATCGTCGCATCGTCGTCCCCTTCCCTCGCCGTCCACGTTACGCCTCGACGCCATCGAGGGAAAGCAGGTCACCCCGATCGCAGCGGCAAGCCCTCGGGCGACTCGAGCAGCGCCCGCAGCCGGGGAACCTCGGCCTCACACCCGTCGGCAGCCTCGATGTCGAGACCGTCGTGACGGTCGATGTGGAAGCGGGGTCCGACCGCCGAGTCGAACCGCTGGCGATCGAGGTAGAGGCGCGGCTTGACGACGGCGGGGTCGCCGTTCTCCGGACAGAAGACCATGCAGTTCCCGCACTCGTTGCACAACTCGCTGAGCACCAGGTACTGCTGGCGGCCCTCGAGACCCTCGACACCCTGGGTGGGCAGCTTGAAGAAGGCATCGTTGGGACACACGGTGACGCAGAAGTTGCACGCCACGCAGCCCCACATCTGCAGGTCGTGGTCGACCGCCCGCGGCAACTTCTCGTTGCCGGCGAGTGCGTAGTCGCCCTTGCGGTCGCCCAGCAGGACCGACAGGTGCGCCGCGACGGCGTCGCGGTGGCCGTCGTCGTGCGCCGCGGTGAGGCGGGCGCGTCGCAGCTCGTCGAGATCGGACACGGCCTCCTCGCCCATCGTCGTGGCCAGCGCCTTGAGCATCGGCGCCAGGCGCCCGTACCCGCCCGGCTTCAACAGATCCGAGCACACGGTTGCCGGGCGCACCCCCATCCCGATCGCGTCGGCCAGGTTCTCCTTGGTGATGCCGGCCGAGAAGCTGACCTGCACCGAGCCGGGGTGGCCAGGCAGCATCAGCCGGCCGGGGAGCGCATGGGCGAGCGCGTCGAGCACTGCGGTCGCGAGCACGTGCAACGGCGGCCCGGAGAGGTACATCGGGTCGTCCGGCATGAACCCCTTGTGGTTCGCCACGACGAGGGTGTTGGTCAGCTTGATGCCGAACCGGTGCCCGCGGTCGCCGGCATACCGGTCGAGCTCGTCGATCAAGCTCAGCGCACGATCGAACGGGAGGTCCTCCTCGAAGGCCGTCGGCACCAGTTGCACGTCGTGATAGCCGAGCTCGTCGTGGAGGATCTCCGCCACTCGCGCCGGGCCGAGCAGGGTCGGGTTCAGCTTCACGATCACATCGAGGTCGTGGCGATCGATGAGATGCTTGGTGATCGCCTCGATCTCGTCGGGCGGACATCCGTGGAACGTCGAGAGTGTGACGGTGTCGGAGATCGTCGGCGAGATCTCGATGTCGGCGAAGCCGGCGAACGCGCCGTCGATCTGCGGTCGTAGCCGATCGATCTCGTCGCCCGCATCGCGCATCCCGTCGATGAACCCCGCCACCTTCGGCGTGCTGATCCCGGCGAGGTCGTAGCCGACCGACATGTCGAACACGTGTGGCCCCGGATCGTCGCCGACGAACTCGCGCAGCGGCTCCCAGCGCCTGAGCAACTCGAGGATGATCCACGCCTTGACGTACTCCTCGCGGCTCTCGGGCACGAGCAGCTCCTGGCTCCACTCGATGTTGTACCCGATGGTCTGCATGTCGATGCAGGGCCGAGCGATCTCGAGGTCGTCGAGCACCTGCACGGTCTTCAGCTCGAACAGGCGCGAGCCCCCGAGCCAGGCGAGCACGATGTTCTGCGCCATCTGGCTGTGTGGCCCGGCGGCCGGACCGAGCGGGGTCGCGGCAGGTCGGCCGAGGAACTCAAAGCCGAGGTCGAGCGCAGGATCGCGGCGCCAGATGCGGGCCGTCGGCAGGTCGAAGATCTGCTTGCGCGTCGACCACTCGTGGTCGATGCGGCCGAGCAGATCTGCCAACGACATCGGGGTCAGCGGTGCGGCGTGGTCAGCCATCGTCGGCTCCGATCTCGTCGAGACGGCGGTGCAGGCGCAGCGCCTGTTCGGCGGCCTTCGCCCGGACCTCCGCCGGGTCGACGCGCGTGGCGACCCCGTCGCGCATGGCCGGGACACCGTCGATGTCGACGTCGACGGCGCGGATCGTGGGCGTGAAGGCGACGTGCCACGGCTCGATCGGGGCGTACGACCAGACGACCCGATCGCCGAGCGCCGCCGGGTCCAGCTCCCAGCCCTGGGCGAGCCACGACCACGCGGTGTCCGGCGACGCGTCGATCGTGTCGGCACGGTGGGCGACGTAGGCCAACTGGAACTCCGCCAGCATGTCCGCCCCGATGCCGTCGGTGCCGAGCGCCACCGGGTTGAGGAAGCGCGCCGGCGCCGCGTAGCCGACCGAGTTGTTCATGTTCGAGCGCGGGTTGTGCACGATGGTGCCGCGGACCCCGTGATCGTCGGCGAGGTGCACCCCGTGGACGACCAGCCAGTCGTCGCGGCTGAGTTCGCGCACCCGCGCCGCGGCGTCGGCATCGTCCGGACCCTCGGCGACATGCACGTGCACGCCGACGCCATGACGTTCGGCGAGCTCGGCGGCGGCCGCCAGCGTGTCGTCCGAGCAGGTGAACGCGGCGTGGACGCCCACCATCCCGCGGCCTCCTGCGGCCAGGTAACGGTCGTTCTCGGCCAGCCCGCGGGCGGCGCCCTCGGCACCGTGGCGATCGGTGACGCCGTAGCAGGTGCTGACCCGCACACCGACCTCGGCGCACGCCTCGGCGATGACGGTCAGCGACCCCTCGATGGCGTCGGGCGACTCGTGGTGGTCGATGATCGACGTGCACCCGGCCTCCAACGCCTCGAGGGCGCCGAGCTTGGCGGACCACTCCAGCATGTCGAGGTCGAGGGCCCGGTCGAGGCGCCACCAGATCTGCTCGAGCACCTCGCGGAACGAATGCGGCTCGGCGGGTGGGGGCGGCATGCCCCTGGCCAGCGTCGAGTAGAGGTGATGATGGGCACAGACCAGTCCGGCCGTCTCGCCGCCGAGGCCGGGCACCGGCTCAGGTCCAGGCGCCGGCGCGCTCACGGTTCGCCTCGTTGCGCATCGGCAGTTCGCGATGCCACTCCCCCGACCACATCCGCACGGCGGCGGCGACCGCACCGGCCGTCGGCACGAGGCCGATCTCGCCGACGCCCTTGATGCCGTACGGCGAGTCCGGCTGTGGTGACTCGACGAGGATCACCTCCACGGGCGGCATGTCCTTCGGACGGATGATGTCGAGGCTGCGCAAGGTGGCGTTGCGCGGGCGGCCCTCCTCGTCGCACGGGAACCCCTCGGTCAGTGCGTAGCCGAGGCCCATGTGCACCGCGCCTTCGATCTGCCCTTCGCACAGCAGCGGGTTGACGGCCCGGCCGACGTCGTGGGCGGCCACGACCCGCTCGACCTCGCCGCTGTCGGCGTCGAGCACGACGACCTGGGCGGCGTAGCCGAACGTCGAATGGATCACCGGGAACTCGACGTCGTCGTCGAGCGAGTTGGTCCAGTCGACGCGGTACTCGCCGACGTGGTCGACGTCGGGGGTGCAGCCGGCCTGGCGCGCCGCCTGACACGCCGCCCGCACGGACCCGGCGCCCATCAGGGTGCCGCGGCTCCCGGTGGTCTGGCCGGCACCGAGCTCGCGCGTCGAGTCGACGATCACCTCGATGCGCGCCGGATCGAGCCCGAGCTCCTCGACCGCCACCTGCAGCGCCACCGTGTGCACGCCTTGGCCCATCTCGGTCCAGCAATGGCGGACCTCGACCTTGCCGTCGGACCGGAAGCGCACGACGGCGCGGGCGACCTCGTTGAACCCGTTGCCCAGACCCGAGTTCTTCAGACCGAGTCCGAGGCCCACCGGCTTGCCCTCGGCCAGGGCCGCCTCGTAGGCCGGCCGGACGGCGTCGAGGCACAGCCGTGCCCCGAGGCAACCGTCGTCCATCTTCTGTCCCGGCCCCCACACGACGCCGGGAGCGACCACGTTGCGGTCGCGGATCTCCCAACCGCTGATCCCGACCTGCTCGGCGAGCCGGTCGAGCACCCCTTCCATCGCGAACTGCGCCTGGTTGGCGCCGAACCCCCGGAACGCGCCGCACACCGAGTTGTTGGTGCGCACCGCGATCGCCTCGACGTCGACGTTGGGCACGACGTACGGCCCGGTGGCGTGCCCCGCAGCCCGCTCCAGCACCTTCATGCCGACCGGGTAGGAGCCGGTAAAGGTGAAGCCGTCAACGTCGGGATGGTCGAGAATGCGCTGGCCCAGCGTCTCGTCCGGGCCCAGGATGCTGTTGAAGACCCCGGCCGGCAACCCGGCGTCGGCAAAGAGTTCGGCCGTCTTCCAGCCGAGAAAGGGGGTGTCGGGCGCGCCCTTGAAGACGACCGTATTCCCGGTGACCAACGCGGCCGCGATC